>CAYFWD010000094.1:0-1862 GCA_964346795.1 uncultured Bacteroidaceae bacterium | reverse complement strand
AATATTAATAATTAAAAATGTTTTAAGTATGAAAAGAACTTTTTTATTTCCATCTTATTTTAGAAAAATAGGATGGATAATTTCAATCATTACATTACTATATTTAGTAATTGGAGGAATCTTTTTTGAGGATATTTATAATTTCTCATTTAAGATGCCAGCAATTGTTGGATTAGAAAAGATATATAATTTTATTCCTCAAAAAGACTATTTTGTTTTAACAGACACTTCGTTTATGGCTACTCTTTTTCCTGTGTTGATGATTATTGGATTAGTTTTTATTTCTTTTTCAAGAGAAAGGAATGAAGATGAATATGTTTCAAAAATTAGGGAAAGGGCTTTGGTTTGGTCTGTTTTAATTACTTGTGTGGTTTTGGTTCTTTCAATTTTGCTTATTTATGGGTTTGATGCTATTTATGTTTTTTGGTTTGATTTCCTTTTCTTTTTGCTTTTGTTTGTGATAAAGTTTAGGATAGATATTTTTAGGTTTAATCGTAGTACAAAGAAAGATGAAGAATAATATTAGAGTTGAAAGGGCTGTCTTGAAAATCTCACAGCAAGAGTTAGCCGACAGAATTGGTGTTTCTCGTCAAACGATAAATGCTATAGAATTAGAAAAATATGTACCTTCAGCAACGGTTATTATGAAGATAGCTTTTGTTTTTGGCAAGAAGGTTGAGGATATTTTCACTTTAGAGGAGAGTGATTGGAAATAGTTATTAACAAAAAAAGGCTAAGAAATCAATCTTAGCCTTTTTATTATTTTGTTTAGTTAACAACTAATTTTGAATATTTGGTAATTCCAAACCGAGTCCTTTTTTCTTATCAATTCTTTTCAATACGAAACCAAGTATCAATGCTGCAAATCCAAGGAATGCTAACATTAGAAGAGGATTTGTATAGTTATAGCTTTGAGCTGCAATTTCAGGAGACATTGTTCCATTTTGTACTGCTGAAACAATTTCTGGGTTTGAAGCATCAAGTATTTTTCCAATAAGAAGAGGGAATAACCATAATCCTATGTTTTGAATCCAGAAAATTAATGCATAAGCAGAACCAATAACTTTGCTGTCAACCAATTTAGGAACGCTTGGCCATAAGCTTGCAGGAACAAGAGAAAATGATGCTCCAAGAACCAAGATAGTAACATAAGCTATTAAAACACCAGCAACTGGATTTCCTTTTGCCATTGGAAGGATAAAAGCAAAGGTTAGGTGACAAACAATTAATAAGATTGAGCCAATCATTAGCATTGAAGCAGCTTTTCCTTTGGTGTCAACATATTTTCCTAAAATAGGAGTAATTCCAACAGCTAAAAGTGGGAAAACAGAGAAAATGGTTTCTGCTGATTGACGCATATAGCCCATATAACAGAAAATAACCAAACCAACAATAGATATTGTTAATAGTGCTATTTGCTTGCTTCTCTTTGAGAAGTTTGACATAAATGCTGTTGCAGCAATAATTAACATTATAGCATATTGAATAAATGTTACTGTGTTACCTGCCCAAAAACTTCCTTCTTCTGGTTGTGAGAATGTAAGGTTGCATTGTAGCATATTTACTGCATACTTTTGGAATGGGAAGATTGCTGAGTAGTAAAGAACACAAAGTAATGCAACTAACCAAAATCCCCAGCTTGAAAGAATTCCTTTTAAGTCTTTCAAACGGAATGGGTCATCTTTTTCTTCAGCTTCACCTGTTTGTTCGTCAAGTTTTTTATCCATAAAGAAATAGACAATAAACATAATCAAAGCAATCATCAATAAAATAACTCCAAAGGCAACAGAATGAGAAACATTAGGTCCTCCGAAAATATCTGCCTTTGCTATCATTGGCGAGAATATCATACAGGTAGCAAC
>CAYFWD010000093.1:0-2419 GCA_964346795.1 uncultured Bacteroidaceae bacterium | reverse complement strand
CTTAATGGTAGGGGAATATTACATATTTTCAAGCTATGATATAATATTATTCTCTGTTGATTTATAATCCGCAAAATAAGTTTATACGCCGTCTTTTTTATTCAGGTAATATAACAAAAGAAAAAATTACAACGAGTAAAAATTTAATAGTAAGTTATTGAGGTAACCCCCTCCAATAATTCCAATTGGAGGGTTACCCATTAACTATTAACTCTTGTTAATTTGTTAAATATATGGATGTTTTTAACAGCTTAACAAAACAAGTTAATTAATTGATAACCTGATTCTCTCCTATATTTACAGATAAACTTTAATAGATAAGTGTGAGTGTAACCCCAATAATTTATTATTGGGTTACCCACCTCTATTAAAACTTTGGTTTGTGTTCATTTTATAGGCAATCCGACCAACCAAACCATAGACCAAATAATAATTAATCAAATTTATCTGTAATTTAATATCAAAATATTGTCCTTATCAACTAATGTATTAACTTTGCAAAAAAATAAAATTTTGTAAGATGTTATTAGTGTGCGATAGTGGTTCTACTAAGTCTGACTGGTGTTTGGTAGATGAGGAAAATAATAGAAAATTTATTACTGCAAGTGGTATGAATCCTTATAATGCTACTTCTTTGGAGATTTGTCAAGAGATAGAGTCTGTTTTGATTCCTAATATAAATCCTAAGGGTGTTAAGGTTTTGAAGTTTTATGGGGCTGGTTGTAGCTCTGAGGTTAAGAAAAACGAATTAAAAGAGATTTTCTCAAAATACTTTACTAATGCTGATATTGAAATAGAACACGACTTGCTTGGTGCTGCAAGGGCTTTATGTAATAATGAAAAGGGGCTTTGTGCAATATTGGGTACTGGTTCAAATTCTTGTTTGTATGATGGGGTGGATATTATAGAAAATGTTCCTTCTTTGGGTTATGTTCTTTGTGATGAGGGTGCTGGGACAAATATTGGGAAGTTAATTCTTAGAAATTATCTTCGTCATCTTTTGCCAAAGGATTTGGACAGGGAGTTCGCAAATGAATATGCTGGTGAAGAGGCAGATTTTCTAAATAAGCTTTATAAGGGTAGTGTGCCTAATTATTATCTGGCTTCTTTTGCAAGGTTTGTGGTTGAGAGACAGGAGAATGAATATTGTCGCAATTTGATTAGGGAGAGTTTTTGTTCTTTCTTTGATAATCAAATATTGTTATACTCCAATTATTCTAAATATAAGATTAATGTAGTGGGTAGTATTGGCTTTTTGTGTCAGGATATATTTAAGGAAGTTGCATTAAACTATGGGGTTGAAGTAGGAAAATTTATTAAGGCTCCGCTTAAGGATTTGGTAGATTTTCATTTTTATTTATCTAAAAAAGATAATAATTGATAAAAAAATTGTATTTTCGCATTTAGTTTTTACACGTAATACTTAAAAAATAATTTCAAAAAACAGAACTAACATAATGAACAACAAGGTAGATGTTTTACTTGGTTTGCAATGGGGTGATGAAGGAAAAGGAAAGATAGTAGATGTTCTTACTCCAAAATATGATATAATTGCACGTTTTCAAGGTGGTCCAAATGCTGGTCATACTTTGGAATTTAATGGAATAAAACATGTTTTGAATATAATCCCTTCTGGTATTTTTCATTCTGATAAACAAAATGTTATTGGTAATGGAGTTTTGATTGAGCCAGCTATTTTTGAAAGAGAGATAAAGGGTTTGAGAGAAAGGGGTATGACTCCTAATAATAATTTGTTTATTTCCAAAAAAGCACATCTTATTACTCCAACTCATAGAATGCTTGATATGGCTAATGAGATATGTAAGGGAGAAGCAAAAATAGGTTCAACCTTAAAAGGAATAGGTCCAACATATACCGATAAGATTGCTCGTATTGGATTAAGAGTGGGAGATGTTTTGAGAGGGGACTGGATGGAAAAATACAATGCATTAAAGCAAATACATATTAGACAGCTTAAATCATTTGAGCAAAGTTTTTCTACCTTAACCATAGATAATCTTTCATTTGAAGACTATGAAGCAAAATGGTTAAAGTCAATAGATACTCTTAAAACTTTTACATTTATTGATAGCGAATACTTCCTCAATAATGCACTGAAAGAGGGTAAGAAGATTTTGGCAGAAGGAGCACAAGGCTCTATGCTGGATATTGATTTTGGTTCTTATCCTTTTGTTACTTCTTCTAATACCATTACTGCAGGAGTTTGTTCTGGTTTAGGTATTTCTCCTTCCAATATTGGACGAGTATATGGTTTGTCTAAGGCATATTGTACAAGGGTTGGTAGTGGACCTTTCCCAACAGAGCTTTTTGATGAGGTAGGGGATAAGTTGAGAGTAAATGGTAATGAGTTTGGCTCAACAACAGGTCGTCCTCGCAGATGTGGCTGGATAGATATTCC
>CAYFWD010000092.1:0-2888 GCA_964346795.1 uncultured Bacteroidaceae bacterium | reverse complement strand
CTTTTATAAATCGTTTAAAGGTGTTGAAAATTTGTTTTTCAGTCAAATGAAACTTTAATCCTAAGTTTATAAAATCTGATTTGGTTAGTTTCCGTTTCTTTCCATTGATGGTCAATGCCATTTCTTCCGTATCTTGTGGAAGATGCAAGTGTACATTCAATAAATCATACGCTGGTGATAATATCCATTCTTCATTATTCAAAATCAAAGAAAAATTCTTCAAATGCATATCATTATTTCCTGTGATATAACTGAAAATAATTACTTCAAAAAGTCGCAATAAGTCAAGTAATGTGTTTGATGAATGTTCTTCAACTGCCTTGCCAACCTTTTCCATAGAACTCTTATATTTATCGTAGGCTTCCAAAATTTGAAACATATCCAACATATGAATCTTTTCTCCTGTTTCTTTTCTGTCTATCCGCTTGGTAATATATGAAAGTTCTCCTGATTTTAATCGGATTAGTGAGGAGGGTACAACCAATATTCCACAAAGTTCAGCCAATTTCATTGTAAGATGTTCGTTCTCCGGCATTTGAGAGAAGGTTTTATTTTGTGGTTTAAGAATATAATTGCCTCCCAAAGCTTCTAATATGGTTAGTCTTCCTTTGCTTCCATCTTCTAAAATATTATTTATAAAGGATAAAGAAAGTTTTGGTTGAACACCAGGAACTGCTATAGAACTTTCTGCTACTTGTTTGGCTAACTCCGCCATTTCATCCAAAGTGTAATTCAACGTAGGTGGCTCAGGTGTTCCAAAGAAACGAGAGCTACATTGAGGATGAAAGTCGCCCCCTGTAAGCAATTCTTTATAACAATATAAACACTTCTTATTCTTCATTTTCTTTCGTTATTGGAATTATTTTAACTGCACCTATACAATTTTTACAACAAGCCAACAATAAATCCATACGGTCATTTGGATTAATTTTCCAACTCTTAGATGCTATTTATAAAAACCAGCCTTCAGGAATTAAACCTTCAAAAAAAGGAAACAACCTATTATCTTTATATATTTTATCCGAAACAGGCATAGAAAATGTTATGCTCTGGTTTGGAAAACGCTTGATATATTCTTTGTTGTAAGCAAATAAATATTCTCCTTCATCGGTCTCGGTGATAATTCCAGCAAAATCATCCTTATAAAAAACCTTTGCTTGTCTCATTTCTCAATTTCTTTATGATTTACAGGTGCAAGCTTATTACCAAACATCATCAATACTTGGTTTACTTTTGCCAAGCTAAGATTTTCTTTGCCTTGCTCTATTTTGCGGATAACAGTCAGTGCAACCCCTGCCTTATCAGCAAATTCCTGCTGAGTAAGTTTTGCTTCTTTCCGTTTTGTTTTAATAAATGTGGCTAAACTTAATGTCATAATTATATGCTTTTGCAGTTATTTTCTGCAAAAATACAAAATTATATCTAAAAGCATATAAAAACACAAAAATAAATCAAATTATATGCAAAAACATATAATCAGATAAAATTTTTATGAAAGCTTATTTCAATGATGTTTTAATGGTGTCTTTTAGGTATTTGTAGGCTTGTTTTAGGTTGGGGATTGGAAGGTATTTCTTTTGCAATAGTCCTATTATCATTGAAAGTATTAGGGCAAAGATTGTGATTAGAAAGCCTTGAAGGTGGGTTAGGTTGTCTTTGTCGGCACTAAACAAAAGGTAATAGACATAGAAGGTAAAATAGTGGAATACAAAAATTATTAGGGATTCTTTTCCGTAGAAACTTAATAGGTTGGATAGGGGCTTGAAACGAACTAAGAAACGACATATTATTAGTAGTGTTACTATGGCTCCTATGGCTGAAAGGAAAAATAGAGGGTAGTTATGAGGGACTTCGTTGGGCTTGGTGTTGTTTACTACGTTGAATATTATCCCTAAGGTGTAAAGAATAAGGGCTATTATGCCTACAAGGATTGAGTTTTTGGTGTTTAGTCTTTCCAAGACTTCATATTTCTTCAACGTATATCCAAAGGCATAGAATATGGTCATGCTTAATGCGGAGTCAATATAGAGTGGGATATGTATTTTGTAGAGTGATAGCAGATAGCCTCCTATGCTTAAGATTATGCTAAGGAGTATTATCAAATATGTTTTCTTGAGGGTTTTGGCAATTAGCGTAAAGAATACAGAGGTGAAGAACAAGCTCCAAAAGAACCACATTGGTCCTACTGCCCAATAGGGTTTAAGGAACATTCCCCAAGCGAAATAAACATCTTGATAGAAGAATTTATGAACAAGGATAAAGAGAGATTGGACTAACAGAAAGTAGAAAACATAGGGTATGATAAGGCTATTAAATTTGTTTTTTATGTTTTCCTTTATTGTCCTTTCTTCATTAAAGAAGTATCCACTAAGGGCAAAGAATAGCGGCATAATAAATATATAGATAGCATCGTGTGCATAACACTTGGTGTGAGTGTAAACCACAAGTATTATGCCTATGCCTTTTGCTATGTCAATAGTCCTATTCCTTTGCATCTAATTTCTCAAATCGGCTGTTATTACTCTTGAAGTTCTTTACAAGGTTTTTTATTACTCTTACAATGCCTTCCTCATCTTGATTATGGCATTCATGTTCCAAATCTTGCAAAGATTTATTTACCTGCTCCATTTCAAAGGATTCGTTTTTGGCAACGAAAATCTTGTTATGATAGGTTGGAAGGGAATGTTCTTTTTGGTTTAGAAGTTCTTCATAGAGCTTCTCCCCTGGGCGAAGTCCTGTAAATTCTATCTTAATATCTTTGTCAAGCTCAAGGTTGGAAAGTTTTATCATTCTCTTAGCTAAGTCTACTATCTTCACAGGCTCTCCCATATCAAAGAGAAATATCTCTCCTCCCTTGCCCATTACTCCTGCTTCCAACACCAAACGAC
>CAYFWD010000091.1:0-3143 GCA_964346795.1 uncultured Bacteroidaceae bacterium | reverse complement strand
TTGTTAATTATCTTCCCCAAGTTTCTCTGTCAAGGCTTCTATAACCTATTGCTTCTGCTAAATGTGGGTTTTCTATGTTTTTGCTTCCTTCCAAATCGGCAATAGTCCTTGAAACTTTTAATATCCTATCGTATGCCCTTGCCGACAATCCAAGCTTTTCCATAGCTCTTTTCAAAAGACTTACACCATTTTCATCCAATTTGCAATATTCCTTAAGCATCTTTGGAGTCATTTGAGCATTGCAGTGAATATTTTCTTTGTCTTTAAATCTTTCTTGTTGAATTTTCCTTGCCCTAATAACTCTTTCTCTAATCACACTGCTTGGCTCTCCATCTCTCATTGCTGAAAGGTCTTTGAAAGGAACAGGCACAACCTCTATTTGAATATCTATCCTATCTAACAAAGGACCAGAAATCTTATTCAAATACTTTGAAACACTACCTGCTGCACAGGTGCAACTCACATTAGGATGATTATAATATCCGCAAGGACAAGGGTTCATAGCCGCCACCAACATAAAGCTTGCAGGATAACGGATAGCTTGTTTTGAACGAGAAATAGTAATCTCTCTTTCGTCCATTGGCTGACGTAAAACCTCCAAAACATTCCTTTTAAACTCTGGAAGTTCATCTAAAAACAAAACTCCATTATGAGAGAGAGAAATCTCACCAGGTTGAGGATAAGCACCTCCTCCAACAAGTGCGACATCAGAAATGGTATGATGAGGATTTCGGAAAGGACGAACAGAAATTAAAGGAGTGTTCTTTGACATCTTACCTGCAACGGAATGGATTTTTGTTGTCTCTAAACTTTCTTCCAAAGACAATGGAGGAAGTATGGAAGGAAGCCTTTTAGCTAACATTGTTTTCCCACTACCTGGAGGTCCAATCAAAATAACATTATGGCTACCCGCAGCAGCAATCTCCATACCTCTTTTAATATTCTCTTGACCTCTTACATCAGTAAAATCAAATTCGTAAAGCTCCAATCCCTTATTAAAAACCTCATCGCAATTAACTATGGTCTGCTCCAAAGGTTTAGTACCATTAAAGAAATTAATAACCTCCAATATGCTTTCAACACCATAAACTTCTAAGCCATTAACAATTGCTGCCTCAGAAGCATTTGCCTTCGGTAATATAAAACCCTTAAAGCCTTGTGCCTTTGCTTCCAAAGCTATTGGCAAAGCTCCTTTTATAGGTTGAAGGCTTCCATCTAAGGAAAGCTCTCCCATTATCAAGTACTCCGATAGGGAATCAGCAATAATTTGCTCCGAAGCTGCCAATATACCCATTGCAATAGGAAGGTCATAAGCCGAACCTTCCTTGCGAATATCGGCAGGAGCCATATTAATAATTATCTTTTTGCCAGGGATTTTATAACCAAAACACTGCAAAGCAGAAGACACCCTTTGATAACTCTCCTTAACAGCGTTATCAGGAAGTCCTACTAAGAAAAAGCCAACTCCCTGCTCAACCGAAACCTCAACACAAACCGTAGTCGCTGTAATACCACTAATAGCACTTCCAAAAACTTTTACCAACATATTAATTCAGTTTTTTAGAAACCAACTCCATTAAAGCAGAAAACTCCTTTTGATTGGAGCTGTAATAATCAATACTCTTATTATACTTCTCTTCCGAAACCTTATGCTTTTTCAAAATCTCCTCATTGTAATCCTTTATCCTTATGCTTCTAATTGTAAGATTAGAATCTTGCTTTGTATTGACCAATGCCTGAGCCTTCTGAACATCTGCAATTATTTTGGCAAGATATTCCTTAGGAATAATACCCTCCTTTGGAGCTTCCTCTTTAGAACAGGAAACAAAAGAAAATAAAAGAATAATTAACAAGAATTTTTTCATTTGACAAAAGTACAATTTTTTTCTTCAAACATCACTATTTCCAACCAATAATTTAGCTTATCAGAAATATTAATAGTTTAGCTTCTCATAATTTATTACTTTTGCAGACTGAAAAAGATAAAATTAAAACAAAATAATAGAAGTTTATGGCTTTAAAATGTGGAATAATAGGACTGCCAAACGTTGGTAAATCAACACTTTTTAACTGTTTGTCAAGTGCCAAGGCTCAATCGGCAAACTTTCCTTTCTGCACCATTGAACCCAATTTGGGAGTGATAACAGTTCCGGACAATAGATTGACAGCTTTGGCAGAGCTAATAAATCCCAACAGGATAGTACCAACAACAGTGGACATAGTAGACATTGCAGGCTTAGTTAAAGGAGCTTCAAAAGGAGAAGGACTGGGGAATAAATTCTTGGGCAATATTCGTGAGTGCGATGCAATACTTCATGTACTTCGTTGTTTTGAAGATGATAATATCGTTCACGTAGAAGGAGGGATAGACCCTATTAGAGACAAGGAGATAATAGACACAGAACTTCAGATAAAGGACCTTGAGACAATAGACTCTCGTTATGCCAAAACCGAAAAGCAAGCAAAAAGTGGAGGAGACAGAGAAGCCAAAATACAACTTTCAGTTATGGATAAATATCGTCAAGTTTTGGTACAGGGGAAGAATGCAAGAGAAGTTCAGTTTGAAACAAAAGAAGAACAAAAAGCAGCAAAGGAGCTCTTCCTTCTAACAACCAAACCCGTACTCTATGTTTGCAATGTTGATGAAAAATCAGCAAAAAGCGGTAACGCTTACACCCAAAAGGTTGAAGAAATAGCCACAAAAGAAGGCTCAGGCATACTTATCGTTGCAGCAAAGATAGAATCGGAGATAGCAGAACTGGAAAACTACGAAGAGAAAAAAATGTTTTTAGAGGAAATGGGATTGGAGGAAAGCGGAGTAGACAGATTGATAAAGGAAGCGTACAGACTTTTGGATTTAAAAACATTTATCACCGCAGGAGTTCAGGAAGTAAGAGCATGGACATTCCAAAACGGCTGGAAAGCCCCACAATGTGCCGGAGTGATACATACCGACTTTGAGAAAGGATTTATTAGAGCCGAGGTAATAAAGTATGACGATTACATATCACTAAAAAGCGAAGCCGCATGCAAGGAAGCCGGCAAGATGAGTGTTGAAGGCAAGGAATACGTAGTTCAGGACGGAGATATAATGCATTTTCGTTTTAATGTTTAATATTTTTATATTCAAATAGATTTTACAT
>CAYFWD010000090.1:0-3264 GCA_964346795.1 uncultured Bacteroidaceae bacterium | reverse complement strand
AGACATCGTGTTTCCTTATCTTTATAAGCCCAAACCACAAGGAAGAGAAAACAAAAGAGAAATAGTTGAGCAAACGAGGGATTATCTTCTTTGACTTGCTTACATAAATCCAAGAGCGATGAACCTCAAGTCCATTCATATCTTCTTTACAATAGCATTTCCCCTTATACTCCTTATGAATTACCATTTGAGGATAATTAGGCATCGCCGTTAGAACAGATATTTCTATCCCCTTTGACTTTAACCTCAATGCCAATTCATATAATCGGTTTTGTGGTGCTCCTACCTCTGGAGGAAAGTATTGCGTTAGTATTAGTAGTTTCATTGGTTATAAGTTTTTATAAGTTTCTTCTCTTCTATCTCCCAATTATAAATCTCCCTTGAGGCTATCCTCCCCCTCTCTCCCATTTCTTTTGCCATTTCCTTATCATTAATCAATTTCTTTATAGCCTCTTCAATCTCCTCAATATTTAATGGGTCTACCAAAATGCCACATCCTGTCTCTTCAATAACCTCTCTGCAAAAAACAATATCCTTTGAAGCAATAACAGCAAGACCATAGGACATATATTCTAAAAACTTTATAGGAATAGAGTTCCTATGATTGGGAGCATCGTGAAGAACAACAAGTCCAATATTTGTTTTGGAGTAAATCAAATTACCAATCTTAACGTATGGAACAAACCCAAAATACTTTACATTTTGCCATTCCTTAAGGCTCATAATCTCTTTCTCATATTCTTTTGAGTCAAAAGGACCTGCCAACAAAAGCCTAACACCTGCATTATAAGAAGATATTACCATCTCCCTAACACCCCTAACAGGCATAAGACCGCCAACATAACAAACAGTATCTTCAGACGAAAAATTATTCTCACTATCTACTATCTTAGGAAGTATGGGATAGTTCTTAATGGTTTGAGCAACCTTAACGCCATAACCCAAAAACTTATCCCTAATAGTATCCGTTGCCGTAAAAACTCCACTAATCCTTTTTGTTACACATCTCTCTATTAGCTTAGTAGCAAAAAACAAAAAACCTCTTAAAAACTTAGGAATATAATCCCTTTGCAACATAAGAGCAGGAAAGTCTTCGTGAGAATCAAAATAAACCCTGTTCTTCTTATTCTTTAGACAAGGAGCGAAAGGAAGGAAATCAGGGTCGTGAAAATGATAAATATCAGCCTTTAGCTCCTTAGCTTTCCTATAAGCCTTATAAGAAGAAAGAAAAAGCTTTTTAACTCTGTTTTTCTCAAGCCCAACATCAATTATAGTAACAGCAGAACTCCTGTCTAAGGTTATTACCTCATTCATAAAATTATCCGAAACAATCAAAAACACTTCAAACCCCGCCTTAGCCAATGAAGAACATTCCTTATAGAATATCCTTGAATCATACCTTTTATGAACAGTAGTAATATGTACAACCCTTTTCTTCATATTATCTTTCAAACTCTTTGTCAAAAATTGAATAAAACTTTTTTCTATTTGCATCCTTAGTGCCTTCCCTCTCCATCAAATCAATATTATACCTCACCAAATCATCATAATCCAAAGCCAAAGCCCTCTCAATATAATTTGAACCATAATCCGAAACAATTATCCCATTCTTTCCGTCCTCAACCCATTCCCTGTTAGCAATCAAATCACTCATAACAGGAATACAACCCCCAGCCATAGCCTCCAAAAGAGAAATAGGAGTATTGTCCGTTTCGGGAATAGAAATCCAAATCTTAGAAATAGAATAATAATAATTATTAGTCTCCTTCTCCACCCAACCAATAAACTCCACCTTATCCTCAACCCCCAACTCCTTAGCCTTTTGTTTCAATCTCTCCTCCTCACCCGTTGCACCAATAACCAGCCTCCAATCCTCCCTGCCATTATTTACAAACCTTGCAAAAGCCTCAATAACCATTGGGATACGATACAAAGACTTATGAAGGCGATTAGAATAAACAATATTTTGTTTTTCCATAGGCCTACAGCCAGGCTCAAAACCAGAATTAGCCACAACAACCCCCAAATCCTTACCGGCCAAAACATTCATCCTCTCGGCCGCAAACCTTGCCCCAGTGCTGAAGTACTTACCCTTTTTCAGAACAAACTTAGCTAATTGCTTATACAAGAAACCCTTTTGAGGAATAGTCAGAACATCACTACCCAAAGCAATAACCAAAGAAGGAATATTTTTTGTATTAGCCACTATTGTACTAAAAGCACTCGTATCAACCTGAATAATAATAATAAAATCAGGCTTAAAAACCCTTATTTCCCTATTTATCTTATGAGGCAGCAAGAAAAAATTAAGAGGCTTAGCAAAAGAGAAGTCAAAAATCTTATGCTTAATATCCTTAAAAGCATCATACTCTTTATCAGTAATCAGGAGAATATCAGAGAAGTAGTCCTTAATTAAATCAATAGTATTAAAAGTATGAATACCTCCACCACCAACAACCAATAATTTTCTTTCACCCATAAACACATAAAATTTATAGCGACAAATTTACAAATATATTTTGATAGAGTATTAATTTCAATTCAATATATTATCAAATACCAATAAAAACGAGTTAAATATTTAGGTGAAGAGTTCTGCACTAAGCATTCTTGTCTTAGTGCAACTCTTAACCATATTTTAACATTTGTTGCATCGTTTCACTCTACTAAGAGGGGTGAAACAGCGGGACGGAACTATTTTTCAGATAATTATAAAATAAAAGTGAAACAAAACATGTTTTCTTGTCCTCAAAATGTTAAAAGTCGGGTTAAATATTATGGTGAAGAGTTCTGCACTAAGCATTCTTGTCTTAGTGCAACTCTTAACCATATTTTAACATTTGTTGCATCGTTTCACTCTACTAAGAGGGGTGGAACAGCGGAACAAAATTGTTTTTCAGTTGGTTATAAAATAAAAGTGGAACAAGACATATCTGAATAGTACAAGAGTATTAAATTTTTGGAATTTATTGTAATTGATAAATATAGCTAAGTAGGTACTTAGTGAAAAATAAACTAAGGTTATTTTGAAATAAGTTAAGCTTATTTCAATGATGTTTTAATGGTGTCTTTTAGGTATTTGTAGGCTTGTTTTAGGCTTTATTCCTATTTGAACAGAAGTAAACGACTTTCTAATAGTTCCAAGTATTTTACTTGATTTTCAGTGGAAAGAAATGATTTTTGTATCTCTTGTTTCATTTTTTTCTCTTCTTTTATAAATCGTTTAAAGGTGTTGAAAATTTGTTTTTCAGTCAAATGAAACTT
>CAYFWD010000089.1:1870-3267 GCA_964346795.1 uncultured Bacteroidaceae bacterium | reverse complement strand
ATCATCAGTCCATTCACTTACCTTTTTGTCTTCACTTATTCCAGCTTTTGATAAAATTTGAGAAGCAGTACTTCTGCCTATTCCATAAATATATGTTAAGCCTATAACTCCTCTTTTATTCTTTGGTAAGTCGATACCTGCAATTCTTGCCATAAATTTATATATTGTTAAATTATTAATTACCCTTGTCTTTGTTTAAACTTAGGATTCTTTTTGTTAATAACATAAACCACTCCTTTTCTTCGTACAACAATGCACTCTGGAGATCTTTTCTTTACTGATGTTCTGACTTTCATGGTCTGTAAAATATTTATTTTGTTTATATTTTTATTACTTATGTCTATAAGAAATTCTGCCTTTTGTTAAATCATAAGGAGACATTTCAACTTGTACTTTATCACCTGGTAAAATTTTAATATAGTGCATTCTCATCTTACCAGAAATATGCGCAATTATAACGTGACCGTTTTCCAACTCCACCTTAAACATTGCATTTCCTAAAGATTCTATTACAACACCATCTAATTGTATTGATGCTTGTTTTGCCATATTAAATTAATACTAAGTTATTATTTTGTTTTATTGTATTCTCTATTTCTTCAAAGCTTGAAAGAATTTGTGGCCCTTCTTTTGTTATTGCAACATCATGTTCAAAATGTGCTGCAATTGATAAATCTTTTGTTCTGCATGTCCATCCATCCTTTTCAAAAACAACTGCTCTATCTCCCATTGTAATCATTGGTTCTATTGCAATAACCATTCCCGCTTTAAATTGTGTTCCACTTCCTTGTTTTCCATAATTGGGAACTTCCGGTTTTTCATGCATTTTTTTTCCAACTCCATGTCCACATAATTCTCTAACCACTCCATATCCATACCCCTCACAAAAACTTTGAATTTCATAACTTAAATCTCCTATCCTATTTCCTAAAACACATTTGTTTATTCCTAACATAAGAGACTCTTTAGTTATTTTCATAAGTTTTTTTGCACTTTCACTTACTCCTTCAACTGCAAATGTATATGCAGAATCTCCAACCCATCCATTTAACTCTGTTCCACAATCTATTGAAATAACATCTCCTTCTTTTAACTCCCTATTACTTGGTATCCCATGAACAACAACTTCATTTATTGAAATACATAAGGAAGCTGGGTAGCCATAATAACCTTTAAAAGCAGGAATTGCAATATTATCTCTAATAAATTCCTCTGCAATTTTATCTAAGCTAAGAGTTGTTACCCCTGGTTTTATATTTTTAGCAACCTCTGCTAATGTTTTTCCAACCAGCAAGGCACTATTTCTTATTTCTTCAATCTCAGATTTTGTCCTTAAATTAATCATTTTATTTTCAAAGAACAACGTACTACATTTGAGATCTACCTTTTATTCTTCC
>CAYFWD010000089.1:0-1860 GCA_964346795.1 uncultured Bacteroidaceae bacterium | reverse complement strand
TTTGTTAAACCATCATAATGTCTCATCAATAAATGACTTTCTATTTGCTGTAGGGTATCTAAAACTACACCCACTAAAATCAATAATGATGTTCCTCCATAAAACTGAGAAAACTGAGAATTAACTCCAAAAAGACTTACAAAAGCAGGCATTATTGCAACTAATGCAAGAAAAATAGAACCTGGTAATGTAATTTTTGATAATACATTATCAAAAAATTCTTCTGTCCTTTTTCCTGGTTTTACTCCTGGAATAAATCCTCCATTCTTCTTCATATCATCAGCCATTTGTTTTGGATTAATAGCTATTGCTGTATAAAAATATGTAAATGCAATAATAATAATAGCAAATATTAGATTATACCAAAATCCATGGAAATTTGAAAGTGCTGCTTTTATTCCTTGTAAGTTTTCTGAATCAGAAAAACCAAATAAAGTTACTGGAATAAACATTATTGCTTGAGCAAATATTATTGGCATAACTCCAGCTGCATTTACTTTAATAGGAATATATTGTCTTGCTCCTCCATATTGTTTGTTTCCAATAATTCTTTTTGCATATTGAACCGGTATTCTTCTTGTTCCTTGAACTAAAAGAATACAAAGCATTATTACTATTAATAGAACAACCAACTCAACAAAGAATATTACTAATCCCCCACCTTGTTCTTCCATTCTTGAAGCAAACTCTGCAAATAAAGCAAATGGTAATCTCGCAACAATACCTACCATGATTAATAATGAAATACCATTACCTATACCTTTATCTGTTATTCTTTCTCCTAACCACATTACAAATAAAGTTCCGCATGTAAGCATGATAGCAATAGGAAGAGTCCAGTTTATAAAATTCAGACTATCACTTCCTGTAATACTATAAATAGCTGCTCCTTGAAGTTGATATCTTAAGTTTGCAAGGTATGCAAAAGCCTGGAAAAGAGTTACAACCACAGTCAACCATCTTGTTATTTGATTTATCTTATTTCTACCACTTTCCCCTTCTCTTTGCATCTTTGAAAAATAAGGAACAACCATTGTTAACAACTGCATAACAATTGAAGCTGTGATATAAGGCATGATTCCTAATGCAAAAATTGAGGCGTTTGAAAATGCTCCTCCTGAGAACATATTTAACAACCCCAAAACCCCATCTCTTGTCTGAGCTTGTAAGTTAGATAAGTCAGCTGGGTTAATACCTGGTAATACAACAAAAGAACCAATCCTATATATTAGGACTAGCCCTAAAGTATATAAGATTCTTGTTCTAAGATCTTTTATATTCCAAATATTTTTTAAAGTATTGATAAATCTCTTCATTATTCTATTTTAGATTATGGTTACAATGCCTCCTTTATCTTCAATTGCCTTTTTAGCAGACATTGAAAATGCATTTGCAGATACATTTACTTTTACCTTTAATTCTCCTCTACCTAAAATCTTTACCTTATCTTTCAAAGTTGCAAGTCCATTATCAATTAAGGTATCAATTGTAATATCGGTAATTTGTTTTTCTTCTGCTATAGTATTTAGTGTGTCTAAATTAATAGCTAAAAATTCTACTCTATTTATATTTTTAAAGCCAAATTTTGGTAAACGTCTATATAATGGCATTTGTCCACCTTCAAAACCAATTTTACGTGAATAACCTGATCTTGATTTTGCTCCTTTATGCCCACGTGTTGATGTTCCACCTCTACCAGAGCCTTGACCTCTACCTATTCTCTTACGTTTCTTAACCGAACCTTCTGCAGGCTTAAGATTACTTAAATCCATGATTTATTTATTTTTAAATAATTGTTTTACTAAATTTCTTCTACCTTTACTAAATGACTTACTTTATCAATCATTCCTTGTATTTGAG
>CAYFWD010000088.1:0-3368 GCA_964346795.1 uncultured Bacteroidaceae bacterium | reverse complement strand
GTCTTGGGTGGGATTATGTTGATATAATTATCGTTAGTGGCGATGCTTATGTTGACCATCCCAGCTTTGGACATGCTGTGATTGGAAGGGTGCTTGAAAAGAATGGTTTCAGGGTCGCTATTTTGCCTCAACCCAATTGGAGAGATGATTTAAGGGATTTTAAGAAGCTGGGGATGCCTCGTCTGTTCTTTGGGGTGAGTGCCGGGGTTATGGACTCTATGGTTAATCATTATACTGCTCTGAAAAGAAAGAGAAGTGATGATGCTTACACTCCCAATGCTGAGGCTGGGTTTAGACCTGATTATGCTACTGTTGTTTATTCTAATATCCTTAAAAGTTTATTTCCCAATACTCCTGTTATTCTTGGTGGTATTGAAGCTTCTATGAGAAGGAATGCTCACTATGATTACTGGTCGGACAGTTTAAAGTCTTCTATTTTGATAGATAGCAAGGCAGATATGTTGGTATATGGTATGGGAGAAAAGACCATTGTGGAGATTGCTAAGCGTTTGGAAAGGGGTGAAAAGATTAGCCAGATAAAAGATATTTATCAGACAGGATTTCTTTCAAAAGAAATTCCAAATAATGATAATTGGGAAAACATAGAACTACCCTCCTATGAAGAGTGCTTAAAAAGTAAAACTAAACAAGCTATATCAATACTTCAAATAGAAAAAACATCCAATAAGATTATTGGGGAGAGGTTGGTTCAAAAGCATTCTGATAATTATGTTATTATTAATCCTTTTAATCCTGATTTCTCTCAGGAGGATATTGACCAGTCGTTTGATTTGCCTTATGAGAGGGCTCCTCATCCCAAATATTCTAAGAGGGGAAAGATTCCTGCTTTTGAGATGATTAAGCATTCTGTGAATATTCACAGGGGTTGTTTTGGGGGATGTGCTTTTTGTACTATTGCGGCTCATCAGGGCAAACAGATTATTTCGAGGAGTGAGGAGTCGATATTGAAGGAGATAGAGAAAATTGCTAAGGATAAGGATTTTAAGGGTTATTTGAGTGATTTGGGTGGTCCTTCGGCAAATATGTATAAAATGAAAGGTATTGACCTTAGCTTGTGTCAGAAATGTTCTAAACCTTCATGTATATTCCCTTCTATTTGCAGGAATTTGAATTTTGACCACAAGCCTCTTTTGGATTTATATAAAAAGGTTAGAGAGTTGCCATATATCAGGAAAGCTTTTGTGGGCAGTGGGTTAAGATATGATTTGTTTATTGGTATTGACAGGGAAAGGGAAAAGAAATATCATACAAGAGAGTATTTTGAAACTCTTTTCCAGCATCATATTTCTGGAAGACTGAAAGTTGCTCCTGAGCATACGGAGGATAAGGTTTTAAAGGTTATGCGAAAGCCTTCTTTTAGTCAGTTTGTGGAATTAAAGGGTTGGTTTGAAGAGTTAAACAAAAAGCATGGTTTAGCTCAGCAGTTAATCCCCTACTTTATTTCTTCTCATCCTATGTGTACTTTAAAGGATATGCAAAACCTTGCAAGGAAAACTAAGGATTTGGGCTATCGTTTGGAGCAGGTGCAGGACTTCACCCCTACTCCTATGACTATATCTACGGAGATTTACCACACCGGTATAAATATTATGACTAAGGAAAAAGTATTTGTTGAGAAAAGCATAGAAGGTAAGAGAAAACAAAACCAAGCTTTCTTTTGGTGGAAGAAAAAATAATTTGTAGCTCATTTTTATTTAAAATACAGCTCAATATTATTGTTATTTGAGCCATAATTAGTATTTTTGTGAGCTACAAAATATATTTTATATGGATAAAAGAGAGGTTGAAATAATTGATATTATAAAGAAAGGTCAAGGAATTTCTTCAAAAGAAATATTTGATAATATTAGTTTTTCGGTTAGCTATGCTACTGTTAAAAGAATGATTACCAAGCTGGTTGAGGATAATATTTTGATAAGGAAAGGTTATGGGAAATCAACAAAGTATTTTATTTCTCCTTGTTTTGAAATTATTTATCCTGTTGATATTGACAGTTATTATGAGGAAGAAATTGACCAAAGGAAGATTAAAGATAGTTTTAATTTGGATCTTATTTCTCAAACTCTTACACAATGTAATCTTTTTACAAAGGTTGAATTGGAAGAGTTAAATGCTCTTGAAGAGAAATTTGAAACTAATATATCAGCTCTTTCTAAAACAGAATATAAGAAGGAGATGGAGAGATTGGCTATTGATTTGAGCTGGAAGTCTTCTCAAATTGAAGGTAATACATATTCTCTTTTGGAAACAGAAAGGCTTCTTAAAGAAAGATTAACAGCAGCAGGTAAAACAAAAGAAGAGGCTATTATGCTTTTAAACCACAAAGATGCTATTGATTTTATCTCCGAAAACCCAGATTATTTAAATACGTTAAGTATTTCTAAGATTGAAGATATACATTCTTTGCTTATTAAAGACCTTGGCATTGATAAGAATATAAGGAAGAGAAGGGTTGGTATTTCAGGAACTAATTACAAACCTTTGGATAATGAATTTCAAATCAATGATGCTCTTGGGGATATGTGTAAGTTGGTAAACAGTAAAGTGAATATATTTGAAAAAGCATTGCTTATTTTGGTGCTTATTTCATATATTCAACCTTTTGCAGATGGAAATAAAAGAACTGCACGAATTGTTAGCAATGCTGTTTTGATGAATAATAATTATTGTCCTATTTCATTTAGAACCATTGACCCTGTTGAGTATAAAAAAGCTATGCTTATATTCTACGAACAGAATAATATTTCTGCTTTTAAAGAAGTATTTATCAACCAATTTAAATTTGCTGTAAATACTTATTTTTAGTGGTAAATTGTTAATGATTAGTGGTTAGTGGTTAATATTTTAATTGTGTCATTTGAGATATATATTGTATATTTTTATTATATTTATTCTCAAATGACATGATTTATTTTTTAAAACAAATATATTCAACTTCTAGATTGCTTCGCCTTTGGCTCGCAATGACGAAAGAGAATTGTTCAGCGTCATTGGTTCGCTTTTGTTAAACGTCATTGCTTTGTTTTCTGCTTGGCGTCATTGCGAGAACGTAGTCCGAAGCAATCTAGTATTTACCATTAATAACTAACCACTAACCATTAATAATTAATAATTAATAATTAACCATTAATAATTAATCACTAAATAAAATTATGTAATCAGGACAAAAAATATTTTTTTAAGTACAAATAAAACAATTAATTCTGATTGAAAGTTTAAACCTAAAACCATTAAACATTAAACCTTCAAGCATAACTAACCACTAACCATTAATCATTAATATACTATTATATACCTTATCGTTTTTTATTATTGAAATTGCTTTTTGCAAGCCTTCGTCTGTATCT
>CAYFWD010000087.1:0-3558 GCA_964346795.1 uncultured Bacteroidaceae bacterium | reverse complement strand
TCAGAAAACTTTAACCGCGATAAGATAGCGGAAGAACTATTTGAGGAGCTAAAAAGGCTGAGGTAATTATTTTTCTATTCTATAACAACAGCAGGAACGGTTTTTGAATAATCTTTATATATTCCTACCTGTCTTAAACATTTGCCTTTAGGTATTTTGATTTGTTGTTTGTCGTAAAAGTGTTTGCCTTCGTAATTAATAATTAATATTTCCAATCCATCAGACAAAAAATAATCTACATTTCCTGCATCAAAAATCTTTCCTGTCTCTGCCAATGCCATATTGGGTTTTAGAACTTTATCAATCTCTATTACTCTACTTTTTGTTTCTAAACATTCTCCTTTCTCAGAAAATATTTTAAGTCCAGATAGACCTTCATTAGAATAATTTGCTTTAGAAGTCTTTGAACTCTCATTCGTAATTTTTGGAGAATCAGAATTGTCAGAATGACTTTCTTTGGTAACATTAGGAAAATCAGAACTATTTATATTGGCTAATGTAGAAAAATAAACTGTTGTAATTATTCCTGCAAGAAAAGAAGCAAGGACAACAATAACTAATAAAAACTTCTTCATAATATATAACTTTAATGATTTACCTTGCAAATGTATAAAATTATTTTAATACAAAATTATTTTTAGCAACCTTTTTAAGCTGTTCTCATAAAAAAGTGATACTTTTGCATAGTTTCAAATATTTATTGAAATAAAGCACAAGAGTAATAGAAAGAAATGATTAAGATAATAACAATAATTGGTGCAAGGCCGCAGATTATTAAGGCGTCGGCTATTAGCAGGGCTATAAAAGAAGATTTCAGTAAGGATATTGAAGAAATAATTGTTCATACAGGACAGCATTATGATAAGAATATGTCGGAGGTTTTCTTCTTTGAGCTAAATATCCCTAAACCAAAATATAACCTCGCTGTTGGCTCTGGGAAACATGGCGAACAAACAGCCAAAATGATTCAAGGAATAGAAAATATAATTGAAATAGAAAACCCTAACGCTATTATCCTCTACGGAGATACCAATTCCACCCTTGCTGGAGCTATTGCAGCATCAAAAACTCATACTCCCATAGTACATATTGAAGCAGGATTGCGTTCTTTTGACAAATATATGCCTGAAGAAATAAATAGAATAATGTGCGACCACGCCTCAACTCTTTTATTTTCTCCAACAAAGGCAGGATATAATAATCTAATAAGAGAAGGATTTAGCACCGAAATTCACCAAAAGCCCAATATGAATAAACCAAATATTTATCATAGTGGCGATATAATGTACGATAACACCCTTTACTTCTCAAAACTTATTAAGGAAAGTAATAACTCCCTTTCAAAATATGGCAAAAACTATATCCTCTGCACCATTCACCGAAATACAAATACCGATGACCCATCACGTCTTAAGCCAATCTTTAAGGCAATACAAGAAATCTCAAAAACAGAAACAATAATCCTTCCCTTACATCCAAGGACAAGGAAGATGATGCCAATTACCCTTGGAGAAAAACTTTGTAATGAGGTTGAACAAAACACAAATATTATAATAATAGAGCCTGTCTCCTTCCTTGATATGATATATCTTGAAACCAATTCAAAACTAATCTTAACGGATTCAGGAGGAGTTCAGAAAGAAGCATATTATCTTGAAAAGCCTTGTGTAATACTTCGTCCTCAAACAGAATGGGTGGAGATTGTAGAAAGCCAAAATGCCGCCATAGCCGATGCAAACTACGATTTAATACTTGAACATATCAATAAATACATTCAAACTCCACCAAAGAATTATCCTAAAATATTTGGAGACGGAAAGGCTTCAACCTTTATTTGTGGAGAAATATTGAAAAATCTAAAACAATAAAAACAAAAATACTTTAACACCATGAGAACATTAGAAGAGTTGCAGCAAATTGCAATAGAAACAATTCGTCAGGAGGACTTCCTGCAAATGCCACATACCCTCTATGACCCCATACACTACACCATGCAGCAGGAAGGAAAGAGAATACGCCCACTGCTTACCTTTTTGGCATCAGAACTCTTTGAAGGCGACATAGAAAATGCGAAACCATCAGCACTCGCCATCGAAACCCTGCACAACTTCACCCTTTTGCATGACGATATTATGGACGCTTCACCCCTAAGAAGAGGAAAAGAAACAGTATATAAGAAATTTGGAACAAATAAAGCAATACTCTCAGGCGACACAATGTTTTCCATGGCATACCAATACCTTCTTCGCTCCCCAAAAGAAAAACTCCCAGAACTAATGGAATGCTTTACACAAGGAGCAATAGAAGTCTTCCATGGACAAGCCTATGATATGGAATTTGAACAAAGAAACGATGTCAAGATAGAAGAATATATCAATATGATACGCCTTAAAACAGGAGTATTACTTTCTACAGCCCTCAAATTAGGAGCAATAGCAGCCCATGCAAAGCCTCAGGATATGGCAAACCTATATGAATTTGGATTGAACATAGGCATAGCCTTCCAGTTGCAAGACGATATATTGGATTGTTGGAGCAATTTTGAGCAATTTGGCAAGGTAACAGGAACTGATATTGTGGATAACAAAAAGACATTCTTGTATTTGAAATCCCTTGAAAAAGCACAGGGAGAAGATAAGGAAACCCTAAAGAGATACTTCTCCAACACAGACTTTGACCCTAAGGAAAAAGAAGCAAAAGTTAAAGCAATATATGAAAAACTCAATCTAAAACAAATTGCACAAAACCTTATGCAGGAATATAACGATAAGGCTATGGACAATTTATCAAAGATAGAAGTAGATAACCAAAGAAAAACCAATCTAATTACCTTTGCAAATAAACTAATGCACAGGAATAAATAGTTGAAGGGTTGAGGGTTGAAGGATTTAATGGTTTAAGGAATATTTAAGGATATTATTCTTAGTTGAATTAAAAATTGTAAATTCGCAGCAGGAAAAACATTAAAAAAACAAAAAATATGAAAGACTTTAATAAGGAGTTTAAGCTCTACGCTACTAAGCACAGAAATATTAATAGCATTACTTATGATAGATATGCTTCACATTTTCAAAAGAACGCTTATATAAATCCAACAATTATTGAGGAAAGACAGTTAAATATTGCTCAAATGGACGTTTTCTCTCGTTTGATGATGGAAAGAATTATATTTTTGGGAACAGCTATTGATGATGATGTGGCAAATATTATTCAAGCTCAGCTATTATTTTTAGAGAGTGTTGATTCTTCAAGAGATATTCAGATATATCTTAATTCCCCAGGGGGATATGTTCATGCGGGTTTGGGTATTTACGATACTATGCAGTATATTCGTCCTGATGTAGCTACAATATGTACAGGTTTGGCGGCATCAATGGGTTCTGTTTTGCTATGTGCAGGAGCTAAGGGCAAGCGTTCTGCCTTGGAACATTCCAGAGTAATGATACATCAGCCACTTGGAGGAGCGGAAGGACAGGCATCAGACATTGAGATAGCGGCAAGGGAGATTTTGAAGACCAAGAAGGAGCTTTACACAATAATTTCAAAACATTCAGGACA
>CAYFWD010000086.1:0-3797 GCA_964346795.1 uncultured Bacteroidaceae bacterium | reverse complement strand
TGCGTTTTTCTCTCTTTGTTATCCCGTCAGGACTCGAACCTGAAACGTATGAACCAAAATCACATGTGTTACCATTACACCACGGGACAATCCATTCGTTTTTCTCTTTATTTGAGATTGCAAAAGTAATATGTTTTTTTCAATCTGCAAACTTTTTTTGCTTTTTTTATTTGTTTTTACTGAAAAAGACTTGACAACAACAAGTTTTTATCCTAAGAAATCAAACTTTTATATATCTTTGCACCTACTTAATCATTATTTATGTCTAACCAAAAAATTATTCAAGTAGAAGACCTGAAAATATCTTTTCTTCGCCAAAAACAATGGTTTGAAGTTGTTAAAGGTATTAGTTTTTCTATTGAAAGAGGAGAAATTGTTGGTTTGGTTGGAGAAAGTGGCTCTGGGAAAAGTGTTTCTTCCTTAGCTATTATGGGACTTTTGCCTGAAAAATACTCTAAGATTAATGCTGGAAAGATTCTTTTTTATAAGGATAATGATAATTTTATAGACTTAACTTCTTTAAGCGATAAAGAATATCAATCTTATAGGGGAAAGAGAATAGCTATGATTTTCCAAGAGCCTATGACTGCCCTTAACCCTGTTCAAAAATGCGGCAAGCAGGTAATGGAGATGATTCTCTTACATAATAATATTTCTAAGGATAAAGCAAAGCAAAGGGTTTTGGAGCTTTTCAAAGAGGTTTTATTGCCTGATGTTGAAAGGGTTTTTAATAGTTATCCTTTTGAACTTTCTGGAGGACAAAAACAAAGGGTAATGATTGCTATGGCTATTAGTTGTAACCCTGACCTGCTTATTGCTGATGAGCCAACAACTGCCTTAGATGTTACTGTTCAAAAAACGATATTAGACTTATTAAAATTTATTCAAGCAAAATATGGAATTGGTGTTTTGTTTATCACTCACGATTTGGGTGTAATAAAACAAATTGCCGATAGGGTTATTGTTCTTTACAAGGGAGAGATTGTTGAGCAGGGAAAAATAGATGATGTGTTTTACAATCCACAACATTCTTACACCAAAGGTTTGATTGCTTCTCGCCCTCCTATTGACAAAAGACCTAAAAGATTGCTTACCGTTTCGGACTTCTTGGATAAAAACACTTTTTCTCAAGAGATTATTTCTAAGGAAGAAAGAGAGGAAGCTCATAAGTTGCTTTATTCTCAAGAGCCTATCTTAAGGGTTAGGGATTTATTGGTTGAATATGTCATTGAGAAGAATTTATTTGGAAAGGTTAAGGAAAAACTTACTGCCGTCAATAAGGTTAGCTTTGATGTTTTTAGAGGTGAAACCTTAGGGCTTGTTGGAGAAAGTGGATGTGGAAAAACAACCATTGGAAGGGCAATACTTCAACTTATAGAGTTATCAAGTGGAAACATAGAGTTTGAAGGTAAGCTATTGAATAAGATGAAGGGAGAAGAATTAAGAAGGATAAGAAAAGATATTCAAATAATTTTCCAAGACCCCTACTCTTCCCTCAATCCTCGTTTGACAATTGGACAAGCTATTGAAGAGCCATTGATTGTTCATAAGCTTTATGATAATGCAAAGCAAAGAAAGGAAAGGGTTATTTCGCTTTTGGAGAAGGTAGGGCTTGATGCTTCACAATATGACCGCTATCCTCATCAGTTCTCAGGAGGACAAAGACAGAGAATAGGTATTGCCCGCTCTTTAGCATTGGAGCCTAAGATTATTATATGCGACGAAAGTGTTTCTGCCTTAGATGTGTCGGTGCAAGCACAGGTTCTCAACCTATTAAATGACTTAAAGAAAGATTTTGGGTTTACCTATATTTTTATTTCTCACGATTTGTCGGTTGTAAAGTATATGTCCGATAGAATGATTGTTATGCAAAAAGGAAATATTGTTGAAAAAGGAGAAGCCGACAGCATTTATGCCAACCCTCAAACCAAATACACCCAAAACTTAATAAACTCTATACCCCAATAATTTTTTTCTTAAACCTCCCCACTCTCCTATCATATTAAATAAAAAAGCAAGTAGCTTATTTCAAAAGACCTATTGGTATTAATATCTCATTATATTTTTTTGCATTACTTCAAAAAACTTTTTATTTTTGCATCATTAATTGTTTAACTTAATTAAAAAATATCATGGAATCAAATCATCAAGCTATCGATTTCACCAATTCCGAAATCGCCTTTAAAAACAAATCAAACTCTCAACTAAGAGAAGCCTATATGCTTTTCAAAATAATGAATAATCCACAATGGGTTAAAATAGGGAAAAGCCTTACAAAATTTGCTTTCTCCATACATTTTCCTATTAATGGAATAATTCGCAAAACTATTTACAAATTCTTTGTTGGTGGAAGAACTATTGAGGACTGCTCAAAAACCATAGAAAAACTATCGGAAAGAAATGTTCATACAATTTTAGACTTTGCTGCAGAGGGCGAAGAAGATGATAAGATATTTGACAACACTTGCAATGAAGTATTAAAAACCATTGATTTTGCAAAAGAAAACGAAAATACTCCTTTTAGTGTATTTAAGATAACAGGTATTGCTCGCTTTGACCTTTTGGTTAAGGTTAGTGCTAATGAAGAATTGACAAAAGAAGAAAAAGAAGAGTACGATAGAGTATATAATAGGGTAAAATCAATATTTAAGAAAGGTTACGAACTTGGAGTGCCTGTACTTGTTGATGCAGAAGAAACATGGATACAGCCTGTTTTAGACAGCTTGTTCTTGGAGTTTATGAAAGAGTATAACAAAGAAAAAGCTATTGTTCAAAACACATATCAAATGTATTGCCACAACTCAATAAACAGCTTAAAGGAACATCATAAGATAGCTTTAGAAAATGGAGTTAAATTTGGCTTAAAGATAGTTCGTGGAGCATATATGGAAAAAGAAAGAGCAAGAGCCAAAGAAATGGGATACCCTTCTCCTATTCAACCAGACAAAGCAGCAACAGATAGAGACTTTAATGAAATAATACATTATTTAGTGGATAATGTAGATACTATAGACTTTATGGTGGCAACTCATAATGAAGAAAGTACCGACTTGTTAGCAAGACTAATTAAAGAAAAGAACCTGCCATTAAATCACCCTTCAATCTATTTTGCACAACTCTATGGAATGAGCGACCACATAACATTTAATCTTGCAGATAAAGGATATAATGTTGCAAAATATGTTCCCTATGGAGCAGTGAAGACAATGATGCCATATCTTTTCCGAAGAGCAGAAGAAAACTCTTCCGTAAAAGGACAATCCTCAAGAGAGCTTCGTTTGATAGAACAAGAGATTAGAAGAAGAAAAGGAAAATAAAGCAAGCTTACAAAAAATTAAGCTAAGGTTATTTCAAAATAAACTAAGAGTTTTTTGGAATAACCTTAGTTTATTTTTAGCAGAATCAAATTACAGAAAATTAGAATTTGATTCTACGGAAATAGAATCAAGAGATAGAATTTGAAAACTGAATTTTTGTAGGAGTATAAGAAATTTATATTAGTTATATTTATATATTTCAGTAAGTCCTACTTGTAAATCAGAGAATAAATTAAAGAAAAGGAGGAAGATAAATATTTCTTTTATGCATTAAATAAAAGAAAATGCCTATATTTGCAGTTTACAAATGCCCTTTTATATATTAATATAATTGGGTTATGTTGAACGAATACTTTTATATATGACAATTGATGTTAGCTCAGAAATTGGACACTTAGAAGGAGTTATACTCCATAGACCAGGGATTGAAATTGAACAAATGGTGCCTGATACAATTGAAGATTGTTTGTACAGCGACCT
>CAYFWD010000085.1:0-4209 GCA_964346795.1 uncultured Bacteroidaceae bacterium | reverse complement strand
CATTTCCATAGCTATTTTCCCTCCCATAGAATGCCCAATAATGACAGGTTTTTCCAATTCTTTGGCTTTGCAAAATCCATATATTATTTCTGCCATTTCCTTATAGGAAAACTCTTCTGTATGAAAGCTCTTTCCGTGATTTGGCAGGTCGGGAATTACTACATTAAAACCTTCTGTTGAAAGAAATTTTCCTATGGGAATCCAATTATCGCTAATACCCAGCCAACCATGAAGGATAAGAATGGGAGTGCCTTGACCATATTCGCGAAAGAAAAATTCCATTATTTGCTTAGTTTTTTGTTATTAGTACTTATAACTTTAATGCAAAAATAAAAATAAATAGGATATTCTTTTGATAGGTTGTGAATTTTTTATAGTTTTGCATGTTAAATCAATCAAAATATTGAATTATGGAATATGTAGCAATTATTATCTTTGCAGTGTTTGTGAATAATGTTATCCTTTCACAATTCTTAGGAATATGTCCTTTTCTTGGAGTTTCCAATAAGGTTTCAACTGCAGTAGGAATGGGTGCAGCCGTTGTTTTTGTTATGACTTTGGCAACACTTGTAACTTATTTGTTTCAAATCTATGTTCTTAACCCTCTTAATATAGGATTTCTTCAAACCATAGTTTTTATTTTGGTTATTGCTTCTTTGGTGCAAATGGTTGAAATTATATTAAAGAAGATAAGCCCTGCTCTTTATCAAGCTCTTGGCGTTTTCCTCCCTTTAATTACTACCAACTGTGCTGTGCTTGGGATAGCAATTTTGGTTATTCAAAAAGACTTTAATTTAATACAAGCACTTGTTTACACAATAGGGATGGCATTAGGCTTTACTCTTGCTATGGTTCTTTTTGCAGGTATAAGAGAAAAAATGGATTTGGTGGGAGTGCCAAAAGGTATGCAAAAAATGCCAATAGTTCTTATAACTGCAGGTATTTTAGCAATGGCTTTTATGGGTTTTGCTGGATTGGTAAAATTATAATCCTTTTTTCTTAGACTTGTTCCAAGAAGCTCTTTTATAATCTCTAATCATTTATTTATTTAGGAATAGATGCAAATTTCGGCTGTAATCATAACATTTAATGAGGAAAGAAATATTGAAAGATGTATTTCTTCTCTTTTGGGTGTTGTTGATGAGATTATTGTTGTGGATTCTTTGTCAACTGACAAAACAAAAGAGATTTGCGAAAAATATGAATTGGTAAAGTTTTATTCTCAAGAGTGGTTGGGTTATTCTTCTCAAAAGAACTACGCCAATAGGTTAGCTTCCTTTGATACTATTTTTTCTATTGATGCTGATGAGGTTGTTTCCCCTGAACTAAGAGAAAGCATAATGACAATAAAGGCTCAATACGAAGATAGTTCTAACACAATATTTTCTTTTAATAGATTGACTAACTATTGTGGCTCTTGGATAAAACACTCTGGTTGGTATCCCGATAAAAAGAAAAGAATCTTTAATAAGTCCGTTCAATGGGTTGGAGATATTCATGAGGAGTTGCTTTACTTGCCTTCTACCAAGATAGTTCATCTTAAAGGAGACCTCTATCATTATTCTTTTTATACGAGTTCTGACCATATTAAGCAAGTGGATAGGTTTACCTCTCTAACTGCAAAGCAAGCCTTTGAAAAAGGAAAACGAGTTAATTGTTTTGGTATTTGGTTTAGACCTAAATGGAAGTTTTTTAGAGATTTTATTCTAAAGAAAGGTTTTCTTGATGGATATGCAGGTTATAAGGTTTGTAAGGTGTCTGCTTTTGCTACCTTCCTCAAATACATAAAGCTAAGGGAATATTATAGTGAGAAAGACTAATATTTTGCAGGTTTTTTCTTCTTCTTTTTGGGGGGGAGGAGAGCTCTATGTTTTGGATTTGACAAAAAGACTTATAGAGGATAACCATAATCTTATATGTATAACAAAGAAAAGCAAGATAATAGCCGAAAGGTTAAAGTCTCTCAATATTCCTTACTACACTTTACCTATTAATGGAGTTTTTGATTTGTTTTCTGCTATAAGGATAAGAAAGATAATAAGAGAGAATAATATAGAGATTATTCATGTCCATAATTTCAAAACAGCTTTCCCTATTGTTTATGCTAAGATATTTTCTAAGAACAAGCCTAAGATTATTCTTTCAAGGCATTTGATTAAGAAAGCAAAGAATAACCCTTTGTATAATTTTCTTTATTCGCATATTGATAAAATTATTTTTGTTTCTGATATGGCAAGGGAAGAGTTTTTTCTTTCCAATCCCAAATTTGATAAGTCAAAATCGGTAGTTATACATAATAGTATTAAGTCAATAATAAAAAGCGACTATACATTATATATAAGGGAGAAATATAAAATAGGTAATGAGGCTTTATTAATTTGTTTTACAGGAAGAATAGTAAAGGATAAGGGTGTTGATGTTTTGATAAGGGCTTTTGCTGGATTAAAGTCTTATAATGCTTATCTTATTATTGCAGGAAGTGGGGAAGAGGACTATGTTAATGAGTTAAAAGCTTTGGTAAAGCAAAATGGCTTAGAGCAAAAGGTTGTTTTCTTGGGTTTTGTCAGCGATATTAATTCTGTTATTTATCAAAGTGATATTGGTGTTTTCCCTTCTGTATGGAGAGAGCCTTTTGGGCTTTCAATAATTGAGTTTATGCAGGCAGGAAAGCCAGTCATCACAACAAATAATGGAGCACAGAATGAGTATATTATTAACAACGAAACGGGAATACTTGTTGAGCCAAATAATATAGAAGAATTGCAAAGCTCAATGGAGAGATTGATTAAGAATACACCTCTTAGAGAAGAGATTGGTCAAAAGGGGAAAGCTTATTTTGAAAAAGAGCTTTCCTATGAAGAGTTTTACAAGAAAATAATCTCTGTTTATATTTCTTAAAAATTTATTTGCTATACAATAAAAAAAGAACTCAAATGCTTTTTACGGCTTTTGAGTTCTTCAATTATTTAGAATATCTTTTTAGATTTTCTTTAGATAGTGTGAACTGTTTCAACTATTTCTTTACCTGTTTGGACAGCCTTAAGGTTTTCTGGAATCATGCCATGATGACGCTCAGGAAGGGATTTTAATAATCCTTTTTCAATAAATTCTTCTGTAACTACAGGTTTTACTTTTAGGAAACCTCCAAGAATAATCATATTGAAAACCTTTGCTAAACCAAGTTCAGCAGCTTTTTCAGTTGCTGCAACCTTATAAATATTAATGTCCTTACGTGTAGGAGGATTATGTATTCCATTTGGGTCATACAACAAAACTCCACCAGGTTTTACGCTTTTTTCAAACTTATCAAGTGATTGTTGATTAAGAATAATAGCTGTATCAAATTGGCTAATGATTGGAGAACTGATTCTTTCGTCAGAAATAATTACTGATACGTTTGCAGTACCTCCACGCATTTCTGGTCCATAAGATGGCATCCAGCTAACTTCTTTATCTTGCATTGCACCTGAATAAGCAAGTATTTTGCCCATTGATAGAACTCCTTGTCCTCCAAATCCGGCTATAATAATTTCTTCTGTCATTGCTCTATTGTTTTTAATTATTTTTGAACTTTTTCTCCATCAACTTTAATATCGCCGATAGTATATTTTACAAACATATTTTCTACCATCCACTCATTTGCTTTTGGTGCTGGCATCTTCCAACCAGAGTTACAGTTTGAAACTATTTCAACAAATGATGTTCCTTTTTTGTTCTTTTGGTTTTCAAATGCTTGACGAACAGCTTTCTTAGCCTTTCTAACAGCTGCTGCAGTGTGAACAGATTGACGTGTTACAAAATATGTTCCTGGCAAATCTGCCAATAGTTCAGTAATTTGTAATGGATAGCCATTTAGTTCAACTGTACGTCCATAAGGAGAGGTTGCAGTTTTCATTCCTAATAGTGTTGTTGGAGCCATTTGTCCTCCTGTCATTCCATAAATACCATTATTAATAAATATAATAACAATATTTTCGCCACGATTGCAGGCATGAATTGTTTCTGCAGTTCCAATTGCTGCCAAGTCTCCATCTCCTTGATAAGTGAAGGTGTGATGGTCTGGTTTTAGACGTTGAATAGCTGATGCTAATGCTGGAGCTCTACCGTGAGCAGCTCCTAATGAGTCAACTTCAAAATAATTATAAGCTAATACAGAGCAACCAACAAGTGCAATACAAATAGCTTTTTCTTGAATACCCATTTCTTCAA
>CAYFWD010000084.1:0-4707 GCA_964346795.1 uncultured Bacteroidaceae bacterium | reverse complement strand
ATAAGGGTAGGTTTAGTTATCTACCCTTATTTTTTTGCTTAGAAAATAAAAGGATAATATAGTTGGCTTTAATTCGTTTTTAATGAAATAAAAAAATAGAGTATTATGAATGATAATAATAAAAAAGAGATATATTTTGCTGGTGGTTGCTTTTGGGGAACGGAGCATTTCTTAAAGCTTATTAGAGGAGTGGAAGACACTCAAGTGGGTTATGCTAATGGTAATTATCCAAACCCTACTTATAAGGAAGTATGCTATGGAGATACTGGCTTTGCAGAAACTGTTAAGGTCGTTTATAATCCTAAAGCAGTCTCTTTGGAACTTTTAATTGATTTATTCCTTAAAACAATTGACCCAACAAGCCTCAATCGTCAGGGAGGGGATATTGGGACTCAATACAGAACAGGGATATATTATGTTGAAGAAAAGGATATTCCTATTATAGAAAAGAAAATTCAAAATCTTGCACAAGAGTATGACAAGCCAATAGTTGTAGAGGTTATGCCTCTAAACAATTTCTATGAAGCAGAGCTTTATCATCAAGACTATTTGGATAAGAATAGGGGAGGTTATTGTCATATTGGTAAGGATTTGTTTTCTTTGGCTCAAAAGGCAAATCAATATAAGGAAACATCAGACTATAATCCTTTCGTAAAGCCAGATGATAAGGTCTTGAGAGAAAAACTAACTCCTGTTCAATATGAGGTTACTCAAGAAAATGCTACGGAGCCTCCTTATAAGAATGAGTATTGGGACGAGGATAGAGAAGGTATATATGTTGATATTACAACAGGTGAACCTCTTTTTTCTTCAAGGGATAAGTTTGATTCGGATTGTGGCTGGCCAAGTTTTGCAAAGCCAATAGATTATAATAAACTTGAAGAAGATATTGATGATAGCTTTGGAATGATTAGGACAGAGGTTAGGAGCAAAAGGGGTAATTCTCATCTTGGACATTTGTTTAATGATGGTCCTATTCATTTGGGAGGTATGCGATATTGTATAAATAGTGCTTCTCTGCGTTTTATCCCAAAGGAAAGTATGGAGAGAGAGGGTTATGCTAACTATTTATATTTGTTGGAGAAATAGAAATATATAGGGTTAGTAATCTTAGCCCCATATTTTTTTCTTATCTTTGCAAGCGTTAAACTTATATTGAATGGAAAAGAGAACAGAGTTAGAAGAGATTGGAGAATTTGGGTTGATAGAGAAATTAAATCCAAAGCAAGCTATTAGAAACGAATCTACAATTATAGGAGTTGGTGATGATGCTGCTGCATTAAAATATAAGGATAAGATTGTTTTGGTTTCAACAGATGCAATGATTGAAGGAGTACATTTTGATATGGTTTATACTCCTTTGAAGCATTTGGGATATAAGGCTTGTGTGGTAAACTTTTCCGATATTTATGCAATGAATGGTGAGCCAAAACAAATAACAGTTACCATTTCGGTAAGCAACAGATATTCTCTTGAGGCTTTGGAAGAGCTTTATGAAGGAATACATTTGGCTTGTGAAAGATATAATGTTGATTTGGTTGGAGGCGATACTACTTCTTCTGTTTCGGGACTTTATATTTCTATAACAGTTATTGGGGAAGTTCAGGAGGATAAGATTGTCAAAAGAGATGGTGCAAAGGTTTATGATTTGATATGTGTTAGTGGAGATTTGGGAGGAGCTTATGCAGGGCTTTTGGTTTTGCAAAGAGAGAAGGTAACTTTTGAGGCTAATCCTAATTTTCAACCTGATTTCTCTACTTATGAGTATGTTTTGGAACGTCAGCTTAAGCCAGAGGCTGGAAAGAAAACAATAGAATGGCTAAGAGAAAATGATGTCCTCCCAACTTCAATGATAGATATTTCAGATGGTTTGGCTTCAGAGATGCTTCATATTTGCAAGAGTTCTGATGTTGGTTGTGAACTTTATATTGAGAAGTTCCCAATAGACTATCAAACAACAAGGACTTTGGAAGAATTTAAGATAATGCCAGACGTTGGAGCATTGAATGGGGGAGAGGACTACGAACTTCTTTTTACCATTAACCAAAAGGATTTTGACAGGATAAAAGAAAATAAAAATATAACAGTTATTGGGCATATTACCGATAAGTCAATGGGCTGTCAATTGGTAACACCTCAAAATACTACCATAGAATTAAGGGCTCAAGGCTGGAATCATTATAGAAAGAAAGAATAAAAGAAATGAGTGAAATAAAGAATTTGTTACTTGATTTGGGAGGAGTTGTACTCAATGTTGACTATTATAAAATGGTTGAAACTTTTAAGGAGTATGGAGTTAAAGACTTTGATAAGTATTTTACTCAAGCTCATCAGGTAGAGATTATTGATAAATTTGAAGAAGGGAAATGTTCTATTGAAGAATTTAGACAGGGGATTAGAGATTTGATTGGAATGGATTTGACTGATGAACAGATTGACAGAGCTTGGTTTTCAATGATACTTGATTTGCCAAAGGAAAGGATAGAGCTGATAGGGCTTTTGAAACTTAAATACAATATATATCTTTTTAGCAATACTAATGAGCTTCATATAGAGATGCTAAAGAAACGCTATCAAGAAGAGTTTGGCTTTGATATTTTCCAATTCCTTTTCACCAAAGCCTACTTCTCCAATGAAATAAAAATGCGTAAACCACATCCAGAGTCTTTTGAGTGGTTGTTGAAAGATGCAGGCATTAAGGCAGAAGAGACCTTATTTATTGAAGATACTCCTCAACATATTGAAGGAGCAAAGAAGGTAGGACTTAACACCTATTGGCTAACAGGAGGAGAAACAATAATAGACCTTTACGATAAAAAAATCATATAATGAAGTTTAAGCTCCCAGCATATATAAATAAAAAGAATATATTTAAGCTGCTAATCAATCGTTATTTTTTGATTGGACTTGGATTTACCTTGCTTTTAATTCTTGGAGAGAATAGCTTAGTTTATTACTACAAACTCCACAAGCAACTTCGTCAAATGGAGGCAAAAAAAGAGTTTTATGAAAAAGAGATGAAGCAAGACAGCATAAATATTCATAAGCTCAAAACAGATATTGATGCTATTGAGAAATATGGCAGGGAGAAATATATGATGAAAAGAGATAACGAGGATATATTTATTATTAGATAAAAAGCAGTTATTAATGGTTAATGATTAGTGATTAGTGATTAATGGTTAATATATTTACACCACTAATCATTAATCATTAACCACTAATCATTATTTAAATAATTTCTGCTACAGTAAAAGTACTTCCTCCAACAAACACCAAATCATTATCTTTAGCATTCCTTTGAGCAGTTGCTAAAGCTTCTTTAATTGATGCAAAAGAAGAATAGTTTAGTCCTGCTTCTCCAATCTTTTTACTTAAAATCTCCACTTCAAGCCCTCTTGGAATGTCTGCCTTAGATAAATAATAATAAGCATCTTTAGGAAGCATAGAAATAACCTTGTCAATATCCTTATCATTAACCATTGACAAAACAAAATGAAGGTTATTATGAGGAGTTTGATTTATTTGCTCAAGAACAAATCTAAGTCCGTCTTCATTATGTCCGGTATCGCAAATTGTTAAAGGATTAGAGGAAAGTCTTTGCCATCTTCCCAATAAAGGCGAATTAGTTTGAAGATTTATAAAGCCTTCCCTTATTTCCTTCTCTGAAAAAGAAAACCCTGTCTTTCCCAACTCATCAATAGCACAAATAACAGTAAGGATATTCTTTAGCTGATAGTTCCCACTAAGAGGAGAAACAAAATCCTTATATAATAAATCGTTGTTCTTGTAAATATCCACCATTAAACTGCCTTCCTTATGGCGAGGATTATTAATAGAAAAAATTTGGTCGGCAAAGCTTATCTGTGAATTATGTTCCTTTGCTCTACTAATAAAAACTTGTCTTGTCTCTTTTTGGGTTTGACCTATAACAACGGGGATATTATCCTTAATAATTCCAGCCTTTTCCCCAGCAATAGCTTCAAGAGTATTTCCCAAAAACTGAGTATGGTCAAAGCTAATATTTGTAATAATAGAAATCAAAGGCGATAGAATATTGGTAGAGTCAAGCCTTCCCCCCATACCAACTTCAATAACTGCAATATCTACCTTTCGCTCTTCAAAATACTTAAAAGCCATACCAACAGCCATTTCAAAGAAAGAAGGTTGTATCTCTTCTATAATTTTCTTATTCCTTTCAACAAAACCAACCACCCAATCCTTTTCCACCATTTCGCCATTTACCCTAATCCTTTCTCTAAAATCTTTCAAATGAGGAGAAGTATGCAGTCCAACCTTTAGTCCTTTTTGAGTAAGGACGGAAGCAAGTAAAGAAGAGGTAGAACCTTTCCCATTAGTTCCAGCAACGTGAATAGACTTAAAGCTATTTTGAGGATTACCCAAAGCGTCCATTAAAGCAGTAGTATTGGAAAGGTCAGCCTTATAAGCTGCAGCTCCAATCCTTTGGAACATAGGTAAAAAAGTAAAAAGATAATTTATAGTTTCTTCGTAATTCATAGCATTATCCTAATAAAAACAGAGAGCAAAATTACTAAAAAAGTAGATAAAGAAGGCTTGCAATAATATTATTAATATCTTGTTTGTGTAGAGCAAGTTATTAACTTGAATTTTACTATCTTTAAGTTCCAAAACCTCTTCTTTTAGTACCAGAAGCCCTTCTTTTAGTACCAGAACTTCTTCTTTTTG
>CAYFWD010000083.1:0-4781 GCA_964346795.1 uncultured Bacteroidaceae bacterium | reverse complement strand
GGACTTAGTTCTTTAAGGGTAAGAACTAAGTTTATTTTTCCTCTAAATATCACCATTGATTTAGAATCTTTTATATAGGCTCCCGTAGAACTTGATTCTAATTTTCTATCTCTTGATTCTATTTCCGTAGAATTTGATTCTAATTTTCTGTAATTTGATAGTAGAAAAATTAAGCTTAACTTATTTCAAAATAAACTTAGTCTTTTTGAAAATAAACTTGAGATAAATAAAATTATCTAGGGCAAAAATAAAATTATGCGGCGGATAAATTTATTTATATAGGAGATAAATTTAAGAAGACAGGGAATAATTTTATTTTATCCTTACTTTATTACTCTAAAAATCTCCTCTTTGCTATTCCCTACCCTGTCGGTTACTATTATCTTAAGGGTATTGGCTTTTAAGTTGAGTTCGTTGGGGTCTATTGTATAGATTAGTGTTGAGTTTTTGCCATCATATTCCATCAAAACCCATTTTCCATTCAAGTATGCTTTATAGGAAGATATTCCTGATAGCTGGTCTTTTATTCTAACTCTAAGTGTTTTTTGTCTTTTACTTAGTTTGATATTATTCTTAAAGTTGATAGAACTAATGGTTGGCGATATGGTATCAAAAGAGATAGCAAAGTCGCCAAAAGAATTAACCTTTGTAATAATCCAATCTCCAACCTGCTTTCCTCCTTTAGAAATGAAGTACCGGCCTTTTTTTTCTACTATCAAAAGTTTGTCTTTTAGCTTAGGGTTATTCTTATAGGCTTGAGGGATTTGAATTTTTAACTCCATATTGCTATGAATAGCCTCTAAGGAGTTTATTTTATAAAGGATATTATCGTTTGCGGAGTCTATCTCTTTCCAATAAGTTATAAAACAATCGTCATAAAGGGCATTCTTAGGCATAATGATTTGTATTCCTTCATCAATTATCCTGTTTTCCCTGTCCCAATAGAATATATGCGTTGGTTTATCCTTTCTTTTGGAGAAGTTGGTTGGAGATATTGGTTGATTTTGCAAGTAAAATGTAAGTGTTGTAATATTGGAATGAAAGTCTTTAAGTATATATTCTATCTTTTTGGTCTCTCCTGCCTCAAAAACCAATACCCCATTATCCTCTTTCACTATAAAGTTGGGAAATTGATTATTTGGAAGCTTCTTTGTTATAAGGTATGTTTGTCCTGTTTTGGAATACTGTTCGTAATCAATGCAGGCATTAATATATTTGGTAGTAGAGAAAGAAAACTCATCAATAGCAAAACTCCAAAAAGGCCTATCGTTTACATTAAGAGAATAGGAATAAACTCCATTTCTTGAAGTGCTGCCAACTGCTTTGTCAAAGGCTTTTATCCCTAAGAAAACCCTGTTAGTTATCCTTATTGTGTCGTTATCCTTTATGTTCTTGAATATTTGTTTTTCACTCATTTCTTCAACTCTTGAATAATCTCCATCGGGAGCAATCAAAATAGAAGCAATATAAGGAGGTGTGGTATCTTCTACCTCCAATCCAAAGTGAAGAGGGTTAATAATATTTTCTGTTCTTGTGTCTCTTACCTCATAATGTAAGTGAGGTCCACCACTTGAACCAGTGTTTCCTGCATAGGCTATAAGCTCTCCCTTTTCTATTTTCAATCTTCCTTTAGGAACATTTATATCAAATTCATAGGTTTCTTTTGCATATTGATAGTCCCTTACATATTTTTCTATCTTATAAGAAAAGTTTTGAAGGTGCATATAAACGGTTGTGTAGCCATTAGTATGCTCTATGTAAAGGTTTTTCCCTCCTCCAAAGGCCTGAATTTTTATTCTTGACACCTCTCCTGCAAAAGGAGAATACACACTCTCTCCTTCCTTACCTCCAATCCTTAGGTCTATACCTGAATGAAAATGATTTCTTCTTAGCTCTGCAAAGTTTCCTGATAGGGTTATAGGTATTTTAAGAGGTAAGTCAAAACCACTACTGTTGAGATATATTTTCTTTTTAAGTGCGGTGTTTTGAGATAGCAACTCTTGCGGTAGAGATAAAAGAAGGATAAGGATTAGAAAAACAAAGTATTCTTTTATTTTCATCTTGTGAGATAAAGAGTGTCTATAAATAACACGAATGAGTAAATGATAGAAGTCTATGTTGTACTTTCTTAGGTGCTTCAATATGTGCCATGTGAGCAACATTATCCAACATCATTATCTCTGCATGGAAAGGCATCATAGCTTGTGCGAATATGCTTTCCATAACTATTCTTGGGTCTTTCTTCCCAGCAATAAACAAAATAGGGAACTTACTATTAGCCAAAACATCAAGTCTTGATGGTCTTTCCATCATTCCTCTCTGTGCTGATATTATGCTTTCGGCTTTCATCTGCATTGCTGTATCCTGCAAATCTTTAATTTCAGGATATAATCTTTCTCTATTCTCTATATAGAAAAGCTCTGGGATAAAGCTAACGATAAATCCAGCCCTGTTATTTGCTATAAAATCGCAGGTCTTCCTTCTGTTTTCCTTTGCAGTGTCGGTATCCATAAGAGCATGTGAGTTTAACAGGCATAGACCTTTCACATAATTGGGGTAAAGTTCTGCAAATGCTAAAGAGACATAGCCTCCCATAGAGTGTCCTACAATAACACAGTTGCTAACTCCAATATGGTCTAAAACAGTCTTAACCATATCGGCCTGATGTTCCATTGTGTGTATCTCAGAGCTGTCTCCTGTTTCTCCATGACCAAGCAAATCTATTGCCACCACTCTAATATCTTTCATAAACTTAAAAACATAACTTGCCCAAACATCCAAGCTATTCATAAGACCATGCAATAGAACCAAAGTTTCTTGACCTTCTCCTTCATCTTGATAATTAACAATTATTCTTTCCTTATAAAGCAGTGATTTGTGTTTCATAGAAGTTTTTATTTTGATTTGATTTTACAAAAATAAAAATTATTCTTCACTATTGGGCTATTTCTATCCTTTTTTTTGTAAGTTTGTGCTTTATTTTCACAGCATTTTATGATAAATACAAACTATAACATTAAGCATCTTAACACATTTGGACTTGATTGCAAGGTAGAAAGACTAATAGAAATAAAATCTGAAGAAGACCTTTATATGCTTAGCTCAAGTTCGGAGCTAAAAAACAAAAGAAATATAATTTTAGGACTGGGAAGCAATTCCGTTTTTATTAATGAGTACTTTGAAGGGAATGTTATTCTGATAAGAAATAAGGGAATAAAGATTATTGAAGAGGATAATGAGAGCGTAGTTATTGAGGCGCACTCTGGAGAGGATTGGAATGACTTGGTTAATTTTACTTGTGAGAGGAATTGGTGGGGAATTGAAAACCTATCTGCTGTTCCTTCAAGCGTAGGAGCAGCCATTGTTCAGAATATTGGAGCTTATGGACAAGAGATTAAAGATAGTTTTATTTCCTGCACAACGTATAACCCCCTAACTAATAAATGGAAAGAATACAATAACGAAGAGTGTAAGTTTGACTATCGCTATTCTATATTTAAGTATCAAAAAGACTTGGAGATAATATGGAAGATAAGGCTTAGACTTTCCAAGACTACACAAATCAACACCTCCTATTCTGCAATTAAAGAAAAGATTGAAAAGGAAGGCTTGAAGGTTTCCACTCCAAAAGATATGAGTTCTTTGGTTACAGATATACGCAATTCCAAGCTACCTGACCCAAAAACATTACCTAATGCAGGCTCTTTCTTCAAAAACCCAGTAGTAAGCAAGGAAGATTTTGAGAAGTTAAAACAAGAATACCCCAATATCCCTTCCTATCCTGCTAAAGATGGAGTGAAGATTGCAGCAGGCTGGCTAATAGAACAGGCTGGCTGGAAAGGAAAGAGAGTGGGAAATGTTGGAATGCATCAAAAACAAGCCTTAGTAATGGTAAACTATGGAGAGGCTAAAGGCAAAGAGATTATCAATTTAGCTAAAGAGATAGAAGATTCAATAAAAAGTAAATTCAATATAAACTTAGAAAAAGAAGTACATATAATAGAATGAAAAAGATTTCAGTAAAAGAGTTTTGGGATTGGTTTTTATCAAAAAACGAATTCTTAATGGATATTGACAACCTTCCAGAGGAAGAGAAAGAAGCCCTATTGGAAGAGTTTGACGCAGTATTAGCAACATATTCGCAAGGCATAAGCTATGAGATTAGCTCTTTAAGCACCAATGGAAGAAAGATAACCTTTTCAGCAGAAGGCGATGAAGAGTATTTTGAAGATGTAATTGAGCTTTGTACTGATGTTCCTATTTTGGATTTTTGGAATATTATTGCCTTTAAGCAACCTCAAGGCAGCAATGTTAAGATAAAGTTTGAAGATTATTCCCTAAATAGTAAAGACCTTTGGTTTATACCTTTGGAGAATGCAGAAAATGAATTGAGCGAAAAATTCGGATTAAAGATTGCATTAAAAGACTGCAAAGAAGATGATGAAGACCAATTGATAGCTGTTTATTCTTTAATTGAGGCTATGATTGGGGAGTATGACTCTACCACATTATTAGAATATTTTGAACTTTGCCCTCTACCTGATAATCCAGAGGCAGAAGATTTTATTCCTTTAACACAACTACCAGAGTTTGTGGACTGGCATTTGGATAAAATTGAAAACTCCAACAATTAATTTTAAGCTATAAGTTTAAGCAAATAGTCTTATATCCATTAATTCCTAACAAAAAGTTAATAAGATATAAGACTATTTTTCTTTTAAATTCAGATTATTTTCCAATAATAACCTTTCCGCTAATGGTCTTTCCATTAAGAGAAACAT
>CAYFWD010000082.1:0-4979 GCA_964346795.1 uncultured Bacteroidaceae bacterium | reverse complement strand
AGCTAAGAAAACTCGCCAAAAACAACCCCCAATAACCTAAGCTAACAAACATTCTTTGTTTGACTATGATTTAATAACCTTACTAATTAAATCTACTATTTTATCGTTAGAGAATTGAGTAGTGAACTTTATATTTATCTTACCTTCAAAGAATTTTTCAGCATGTTTTATCTTTTGTTTTTCTTCTTCAGTAAGATTTCTGTTACCTTCATGATTCTTAGTTTCAATTATAAAGTTTAGTTTTTGCTTACCATTTTCATATTTTATAACATAAGCAAAGTCAGGCGAATAACTCTTACCACCAGCAACAGGTATTTTTATAGAGTTTTTAGGTATCTTTGTAAAAACAATAACTTCTGTAATGTTTGATGTAATATTAACCTTTTCTAACTCTGAATCATAATACAATTCATTAAGTAAAAACTTATCACTAACATCTTCATTAGAACTAAATATTCCAATATCTGAAGCTAAGATTTGTTGATACACATTTCCCTTTTCGTCTGTTAGTTTTGTTGGGTGAATACTTTGAGAAACATTCTTATATTCAATTTCAAACTTCTTAAAAGCATTCTCCATTAAGAAGATATTAAAGCCTTGTTTGATAATTCTAATAGTAGTAGGACTTAAAAAAGTATTAATATCAACATTAGAATCAACAAAAGACTTATGAAGAGTTTTGATATTTATATTTAACCCCTTAGATAATTCTTTTATAAACTCACTATATTTCATTATTGATAATGGAGTTAAATTCCTATTGTAAATAGAATCTTCCTCTTTAACCCTTGCTATATCGTCAACAATTTCTATTTCTGCTTTTTTCTCTGTAATACCTTCTATTACAAACTTATCTTTGTTCTGTTGTAAATACTCAACAAATAGGCTAAGAAACTCTTCTTCGTTATTTATCTTATATTCTAAAATAGCCTTTTGATTAAGCTCTTCCCAAAGTTTTTGTAAATCTTGATATTTTTCTGTTCTAACACTAACCTGCTTTTTATCATCAGTTGATTTACGAATCTTATTTGAATTAACCCCTTCAAAAATTCTAATAAAGTGTTGTTTTATGTACTCAAAGCCATTGTCCAAAAACTTATGTGAATTTCTAATCACTTTCTTATCAACTAAGTCATCAATTAACGTATCTTCATCAACATTATAAATCTCACATATCTTCTTAATCATATCTTCTGAAAGCTTTTCTGGAATATCTTCATAAGAGAATGCACCCGAATTGGTGTTTATTTCATTTACTAACTTATCAACAAAATCACTTTCAGTGAAATCAACAAAATAATTCAAATAAAACTGTTCATTTTTTACCCTGTTCCCATACTCATTAACAGGCAATCTTAAACCTCTGCCGACCTCTTGAAGTTTTGATATTTCACTACCACTACCCCTAAGCTTACAAATCTGAAAAACATTAGGATTATCCCACCCCTCTCTCAAAGTCCATTTGGAGAATATAAAACGTCTTGGATTTTCCAAATCAAGCATAGCTTGTTTGTCGTGCAAAATTTCATTTATCTCCGTTTCAATAGCTTCATCCTTATCCGAATTATCCCTTGAGAAATACCCTCCATGCGTTTTGGATATATTCTCTAATGTCTTTTGAAGATATCCCCTATAAAACGTACTATCTTCAGTCTCTAATAATTTATTAATTTGAGCTATTATGTTTTCTTCAATAGTTTTTCTTATATAACCATTTTCATTTCTATATTCCTCAATATTATCTATAAAGAAAAGAGTAAGAGGCTTGATTTTTACATCCCTTCTCAAAAGCTCTCTTTCAATCTTAAAATGATTATCAATAGCCTTTTGAATCATTGTTTCTTGAAGAGTTTGAGCATAAGAATAGGGATTTAACCTGTCATCCCTTTTCAGCTCCATACCATTAGACAAAACAACAGTACTCTTATTCAATTTCTCAATATACAAATCATCCATTGCCTTATGAATAATACTCAAACAATCTTTTTTAGCCAATGATTTTGTAGTCCTTGTGTTGTTTTCCAATAACTCAAATCTTGCTTCTTTCCCATCAGTACTAATAAGCCTTACAATAGCATTTGTTCCTTCCCTAAACTCCGTTATATGTCCAATAACCCCCTTAACAAGATTCCTGTTAAAAGCATCAACAGCAGTTAGTTTATAAATCAAGTTCTCATACTCTTGAAAAGTAGCCCCATATCTCAATGTAAACTGAGGTTTCATCTTTTGAATATTAGTCCATGCTACATTAGTTTTAGCAAATTTATGAGGCTCATCAATAATCATAAAAGGATTTACAGAAGCAATAGCATCAAAAGGAACATTAAACTCATCAAAAAGCCCTTTGTCAAACTTCTTTTGCATTGTTTCGGAATTAATCATACCTGCATTGATAATCAAAACTTGAATGCTATTCTTATCAAAATTGCCTGCAGTAACAAAGCTGTTGACAGCTGGAGGAAAAAAAGATTTTTTACTTTTGTTAGCCTTAACACTTTCAACAATATGCAAGTTGATAGACTTATTATATTGCTCCTTGAAATGCTCCCTGCTACTATCAGATTTGAGAAAATCAATGGTTCCAGCTTTAATTGACAAAGTAGGGACAACAACAATAAACTTAAAAATACCATACATCTTATTAAGTTCAAATATTGTTTTAGTGTAGGTATATGTTTTACCCGTACCCGTCTCCATCATAATATCAATTATCCTGCTTTTAGGTTTTATACCCTGCTCTATATGATTAGCACTAACAACCTTCAGTAAGTTATTCCCATAGTCCATAATATTGCTAATATCAAACACAGGGTTGATAAAGTTCTTATTAACACTGTTAAGCTCCTTAAACTTCATGCCTTCAAAAACAGCAATAGTATTTGTTACGGCTTGAGACTGATGCTCGAGGTTTTTTTCAAAATTAAATCCCTTCATAACTAATACCTTGTTATAAAGTCAATATCAATATTCTTCTTATTGGAGTAAGCCTTGATGTTTTCAGCTATTTCCCTTAAGTTTTTACTCTTAAACTTATAACCAAAAACAATTATTGAAGTAGGGTTAAAATTCTTATCACTATCAATCTTTTCCAACATACACTTAAGATTATCGGTAGAAAAACCTTTATTCATCAAATATAACTTACCATTACCATAATACGATACATACCCCCCCAAATCAATCTCTTTCAAATTATCAGTTAGAGACATACCATCATAAGTTTTCCATGTTGTAAGAAGAGCCTCAATATCATTATCAGATAATTTCGTATCATCAAATAACACTAATTCATTGCTAAACTTATTGGCTTCAAAATTATAATCTTCCCAAATAGGCATTGTTTCAAATATTTTAAATCCCAAACCTACATCCTGTTCATCTTTCTTCAATCTATTTGCAGCCCTAATAAGTCTTTCCTTAGTAATCTCAAAAATAGTAGGCTTTTCAACCCCCAGCTCATTTTTCACAAAATCATAAGCTACCTTATTTTTCTTTTCATCAATCTCTTCAGGCAACTGCACCAGTATAAACTTTCTATTTCCCCCATCTTCCTTATTTAATTGCATAACCGCATCCCCAGTAGTACCACTGCCAGCAAAAAAATCTAATATTATATCGTCATTTCCTAATCCAATTGTAATAAAGTCCTGAATAAGATATAATGGTTTAGGGTTTGAGAATATCTTTTCTCCAAATAAATTTGTAATTTGTGATGTTCCATTACCGCTACTATACTCAGGTTTATAAAAAATAGTCTTAGGCTTTTTTGAAGGAAGTTCACCTAATTCAGGTCTTTGCTTTTTATAAATACTGATATTATCATTTCTATTAACAATTAGATTGTATGGCTCATTTATAAATTTATTTTTACTCCATCGCCAAGACATCTCTTTTCCATTTGTAATAGGATAAATTGTTGTTATTTTCCCAATAAAATGTTCAGGAGGATTATTATCTGCCGTAACATAAACATTGTTATTTGAATCTATAAAAACAGGAAAGAAAAGGTTGGGTCTTTTCTCTCTTGGTGCATTTATTCCTGTAGCTTTTAAATTTGCACCTTTTTTATAAAAACCAATTTCATCTTCCTCCCAATCGTCTAAATCTGAATTATCAATATTGAATTCATTAAATTTTGATTGAGTTTTGAATTTTGAGAAAACTAAAGTATATTCATGTGTGCCAGAAAATGCAAATTCATCATTATTTCCTTTTAGATTCATGATAGTTGGAAGTTTCCCAACAAAATTTTCTTCTCCAAATATTTCATCCATTATTAGCTTTAATTGAGCTACTTCATTATCATCTATGGATATAAATATCACTCCATCATCTTTAAGAAGTCTTTTTGCAATATAGAGTCGTGGATACATAAAAGTAAGCCATGCAGAATGAGAATTGCTATTACTTTGGGTAAACTCCAAAATCCTTTTTGCCTTATCCTCATCAATGCCTGCAAGCTCTCTTAGTTGATTAACACTAAACTTCCTCTCATCACTATAAACAAAATCATCTTTGCCCGTATTGTAAGGAGGGTCTATATATATCATCTTTATTTTTTCGTAGTAGGCACCAGCAAGATGTTTCAATACCTCCAAATTATCCCCCTTAATCAATAAGTTCTCTGAATTAATATTTTCAGGCTTTTGGTTAAAGGCTTTATCTTCTTTTAGTAGTGTGGTAGCTTCATCACTTGCCAAAAGTCTGGCATAGGACTTACCCAACCAATCAATACTATAACTTTCCTTAGAAAAATTAATCTCATTAGATTTTAATTCTTTTTGAAACTTTTCTATCAGAAAGTCCCCATTTTTATCAAAACACTGAGGAAAATTCTTTTTTAGAACCTCTAAATTTTTGTTAATTAGCTTAATGTTATTAGTGGCGTTTTGTTTTTTATCCATAGGAGAAACATATTTTTTTATTTTCAACAACAAAACTACAAAAAACATTTCAATTCTTGGGGCAGGTTATATGTG
>CAYFWD010000081.1:0-5063 GCA_964346795.1 uncultured Bacteroidaceae bacterium | reverse complement strand
ATACTTATAATGTTTCTCTTAATGGAAAGACCATTAGCGGAAAGGTTATTATTGGGAAATAATCTGAACTTAAAGCATTAGTAAACTAATTAAACTTAATTTAGTTTATCTAATGCTTTAAGAATTTGCTCTATTGAAAGGTTTATTTTCTCGTAAGTTATTGTTAATGGAGGTTTAACACTTAAACAGCTTGGATTGAAAAGATGTGTTCCCGTTATTATCCCTTCTTCAAAGCAACTTATTAAGGCTTTTTCCCAATTCTCTGGATTTTTTAATTCTATTGTATTAAAAAGTCCTAATCCTCTAACCTCCTTAATTTGTGGGTGAACTAATTTTGTTCTATATATCTCTCCTTTTGCTTCTGCATCGTCCATAAGATTTTCTTCAAGTATGGTGTTGAGGGTTTCAAGGGCTGCAACACAGCTTACTGGATGTCCTCCAAAGGTTGAGGCATGCCCTATTAGTGGGTGATGATTATTGAGTTTGTTCATTATCTTGTCGGAAGACACAAAAGCTCCTATCGGCATTCCTCCTCCCATTCCTTTTGCTATGCATAGTATATCAGGTACAAAGCCATAATTCATAAAGGCAAATAGCTTTCCTGTGCGTCCAAATCCTGTTTGTATTTCGTCCATTATCAACAATGCTCCCACTTCTTCGCATCTTGCTTTTAACTTTTTTAGAAAATCATTCTTTGGAAGTACTACTCCTGGTCCTGCTTGAATGGTTTCGGCAACGACACATGAGGTCTTATGGGTTATATGTTGAAGGTCTTCTTCGTTATTAAATTCTATTTGTCTGCAATCTGGTATTAATGGACGGAATTTCTTGGTGTATTCTTCTCCACTTAACAGACTTACTGCTCCAAGTGTTGAGCCATGGTAGGAGTCTTTGAAAGATATTACTTCTGTTCTTTGATTATAAAGTCTGGCTGTTTTTATTGCTCCTTCTATTGCTTCTGAGCCTGAGTTTACATAGAATATTTGATTAAAATTGGAAGGTAATACACTCATCAAACGTTTTGCATAGTCAAGCTGTGGGCTTTGAACGAACTCTCCATAGACCATTATATGCATATATTTGTCCAGTTGTTGCTTTATTTTCTCTACCACTCTTGGATTTCTATGTCCAATATTCCCAACACAGATGCCTGAAAGCATATCAATGTATTTCTTTCCATTAGTATCCCAAACAAATATACCTTCTGCCTTTTCTACATCAATCATAATTGGGTCTATCTCCCCTACTTGTGCCACATATTGGCGGAATTCTTTTAAAGAAGTTTTCATATTGATAAAATATTATTGATGCAAAAATAGTTATTCTTTATTAAATGTTTACTTTTTTTGCTTTTTAATTGTTATAAGATTTGTAACTTTGTTGTTTGATTTTAACACATAGATATTTTTAATATGAAGAAAATTTATTTTAGTCTCTTTGTTTTTACATGCCTTTTGTTTAGCCTTTCCCTAAAGGCTCAGTATTCTATTAGTTTTGATATAAAAGGTAACAAGGACACTATATTGATTTTGGGTAATTATTATTGGGATAATACTTATGCAATAGATACTGCTGTAAACAAAAAAGGAAGGTTTGTATTTGAAAAGAAAGACAAAACTCTTGAGCCTGGTATTTATTTCTTATCCAATCTTAGTGGAAAGTATGTTGAGTTTATTGTTGAGAAGGAGCAAAAGATGTCTTTTTCTACCCTTGATGGTGATTGGGTGGAAAATATTAAGTCTAATAAGTCAAAAAATAATAACGTTTACTTTGATTACATTCGCTCTACTACTAAGCTAAATGCTGAAGCTGCAAAGCTATCAAAAAAGAAAGCTTCTCTTGATAAAAAAGAATACGATAAGCTTTTTAACGAAATTAACTCAAAGAACGATGCTATCAAAAAAGATTTTATTAAAAACAATCCCAATCATCTTCTTACAAAGGTGCTAAAAGTTACTCAAAACATAGATATTCCTGAATTTGAAACCATATATAAGGAAGATGGCACTATTGATTCTACTGCAATGCAGACAAAAAAATATAATTATTATGTACATCATTATTTTGATAATTTTGACTTTCAATGTGATGGTCTTTTGAGAACGCCTAAGGCTGTCTTTCATAATACTTATAATTACTATTGGGACGAGCTAATGAAGTATCAGACAAAGGATAGTATATTTAATTTAGCTGTTTATTGGATTGAGAAAGCAAGGGGTAGTAATTTGATGTTTAAGTTTATGGTTCACAACATAACGGAAAGGTATTTACAAAGTCCTTATATGGGGCATGATGAGATTTATATTAAGATGATTTATAAATACTATGCCTCTGGAGATGCTACTTGGATGCAACCTTCTGATATTGATAAGGAGGTAACTCGTGCTAAGAAATGGGAGAACTCAATGTTATTTAAGAAAGTTCCTGACCTTGCCTGTCCTGATACAAATGGTGTTACACATCGTCTTTATGAGTTGAAAGCAAAATATAAAATTTTAATATTCTGGGCTTACGATTGTAGTCATTGCCAAAAGGAACTTCCAAAGATTTATTCTTTCTATAAGAAATTTAAAGATGTTTATAATGTTGAGGTAATGGCTGTAAATTCAGGAGTGGAGCTAAAACTTTGGAAGGAAAAGATAAAAACACTTAATCTAAATTGGTTAAATGTTAATGGCTTAGTTGCAAACTATAACTGGCACGATTATTTTGATGTGGAGTCAACTCCTTTAGTATTTATCTTGGATAAGGACAATAGAATAATAGGTAAGAAAGTTCCTGCTGAAAATATTGAAAACTACATAAAACTATATGATGAAGGTAAAATCAAACTATAATATCTTTTTTCTCCTTTTCTTCTTTTTATGTCTTCCTTTTCTTGGCTTTTCACAGCTACAAAGCTACGATATAACCTTTAAGATTGAAGAGATTTATACCGATACCATAGTTATTAAGTCCTATTATGGCAACAAGACCATAGTTATAGACTCTCTTAAAAGAGAAAAAGACGGCTCTTTTAGACTTAAAAAAGACAATATCCACAGAGGTGTTGGTGTGTTTACGGTTGGAAAGCTGGAGATATTTACCTTCTTGTTTGATAAATCAAGTAAGTTTGAGATAAGTTTGGACGACGACTGGAACTATTTGGTTAGGGGTTGTCAGGAGAACGACTTGTATTTTGAGTTCCAGAAAGCAAATAAGAATATAAGGTTTTTGGGAAACAGAATAAAGAGGGAGATTAATAAAAATCCCAAAGCCAATAAGGATAGTTTGAATAGTATTTACAAGGAAGAGGTTAATAAATTTATGTCCTTTCAAAAGGAGTTCTATAAAAACTATCCCAATCACATAATGACAAAGACCATAAAGGCAATGGAAGACCCAGAAATACCAAAGGAGTATTTGAAGGATAACAAGATTGACACTGCCAAACAATTGGAGTTTATATATTATTTCCGCACTCATTACTGGGATAATTTTGATTTTTCGGACAACAGATTAATAGCTACGCCTTATTTCTTCTCAAAACAAAAGACCTATTTCAACGAACTTACTATGCAAAATGCTGACTCCATTGCAGAAGCTTTAAAGTTCTTAGTGGAAAAAGCAAATGAAAGCAATGGTTATGAGTATTCCAAATATGTACTTGACTACTATTTGCAATTAAATGCCAAGCTTCCTTTTGCCTATAACGAAGAAAGATTTGTAAAAATAGTTGATAGGGTTGTATCCTTTGAAAGAACTTTTTGGCTTTCTCCTTCAGAGATAGATGCTTTACGAACAGAAGCCGACAAATTGCGTCCTCTTTTGCCAAAGGAACAATTTATAAATATTACAGAAAAAGACCTTGGAGGCAAAACATATAGTCTTTACGATATAAAGAAGAAATATACCATTGTTTACTTTTGGAGTGCAGGCTGTGAGTCGTGCAAAATCAATCTTGACCAGTTAGAAACCTTCTATAAAGATTATAACAAGACTTATGATTTTGAGATATTCAGCATAGATTTGGATAATAATCTGGAAGAAAGTATTTCATTTCAAAAGAAACATCCTTTTGATTGGATAGTCCTAAAGAGCAATTCAAGTCTTTTGAAAGAAAGGTATAATCTGGATATAATAATGACCCCTGACCTTTATTTATTAGATAAAGACAAAAGAATAATAAACCACACCCCTCTCTACAATCAAATAGAAGAAACAATACGGAGTATAGAGGAAAGAAAATAAAAAGGAAGAATGTAACAAGTTTATATATTACAAAACAAGAGAGCCACAATACATACTATTTATTTAACAACTGTTCTTTTTGCTTCTGAAATTCTTCCTCTGTAAGCACTCCTTCATCTTTAAGTTTTTTTAGTTTTGCTATCTCATCAGCAACTGATGTTGAGTTAATATATAGTTGCTTTCTTTTTGCTTCTGAAACCTTTACAATAGCTGAAACTCTAATAACATTGCTGTTAATAGCAACAGGTACATTTCCAACAGGAACAAAACCATCAATATTTTTATTTTGAGAAAGAATAATAATAGCATCTGCTCCTATTTGTCTTGCTTTTATTACAGCTGTTTTTAATAATTCTTCTTCACTTCTTCCCCATCCTTGATCATCAATAGTTATCAATCCTATTTCTTTGTATGAAAAATCAACCGCTTGAGGATTTGAAAAAACATTAATTTCCCCTTGATTTGGTTCTCTTAACTGAGGCTCAAAACACTTATGCTTACTGCAGGAGAACACGATGTAAAAAAAACAATAGATAAAAGAACTATTAGTAATTGTCTCATATTATTTACTTCTTTATATTATTTTTGAACAATATTATATGACACAAAAATACATAAATATTTTTAATTCAAAGCAAAAAAATTGTGTTTTATTTCATTAATACAACTTAAGTTAAAGTGTTTCTAGTATATGTTTAATTAAATTACTAAACACAAAATATGTCTATAAAATTTCTTTTTATTATTAAGGTAATGTTTTGTAACTTTGCAACTGTATAATTTGAATTAAAAAAATAAGTATATATGTCATTAATTAAATCTATTTCAGGTTT
>CAYFWD010000080.1:0-5207 GCA_964346795.1 uncultured Bacteroidaceae bacterium | reverse complement strand
GGTCTTCTTATATAAAAGCTTATTATTTTATACTATATAGCATTAAACAACAGGTATCACTTAGAGCTTAGGGTATAAGTTTACTTGGAGATATTTATATTGATTATTACTTCTTATCAACTTTTATCAACTACAATTTATCCTCATAAAGAGAAATTATATTACTTTTGCATAATAATGAATTTAGAGAAACACTTAACGCATCCAATATTTCAAATTGTTCAATCCGTTTCTAATCAAATGGGGATAAAAGCCTATGTGGTTGGAGGTTGGGTTAGGGATATTATTCTTAAAAGAGATAGTAAAGACATTGACATTGTTTGTTTGGGAAGCGGCATTGAGTTGGCTGAAAACGTTGCAAAACAAATTGGTAAGGACTGCAATGTGTCGGTATTTAAGAACTTTGGAACTGCAATGATTAATTTTATGGTTGAGGATTATTATTGGCAGATTGAGTTTGTGGGTGCAAGAAAAGAAAGCTATAATAGGGGTAGTCGTAAGCCTGTTGTTGAGAACGGAACTTTGGAAGATGACCAAAACAGAAGAGATTTTACCATAAATGCTATGGCTATCTCTCTTAATGAGGAAGATTACGGCGAACTTATTGACCCTTTTGATGGTTTAAGAGATATTGAAAATGGTATTATTCAAACTCCTCTAAATCCTGACATTACTTTTTCTGACGACCCTTTGAGAATGTTTAGGGCAATTCGTTTTGCCACTCAGCTTAATTTTTCCATTCACAACGAAACATTTGAAGCTATCCAAAGAAATGCTTATAGGATTGAAATACTTTCTGGAGAAAGGATAAGTGAAGAGGTTAATAAGATTATTCTCTCCCCAAGGGCTTCTATGGGCTTTAAACTTCTTGACCGTTCTGGTCTTTTGAAATTGTTTTTCCCTGAAATGGTTGCTTTGAAAGGCTATGATAAGGTTGGTAATATGGCTCATAAAGACAACTTTAAGCATACTCTTGAGGTTTTAGATAATATTTCAAAGCTTAGTAATAATCTATGGCTACGTTGGGCTGCTATTTTGCACGATATTGCAAAGCCTCTTACCAAACGCTTTGAGCCAAAGACCGGATTTACCTTTCATGGACACGAAGTAAAAGGGGCTAAAATGGTTCCTCATATCTTTAGGAGAATGAAATTACCCCTTAATGAGAATATGAAATATGTTCAGAAATTAGTTAATCTTCATCTTAGACCTCAAATACTTATTAAGGATGAGGTTACTGACTCTGCTGTAAGAAGGCTTTTGTTTGATGCCGGAGAGGATATTGATGATTTGATGAAGCTTTGCCATGCTGACATAACGACAAAAGACCATAATAAGATTATACGTTATAGGGAAAACTTCAAAAAGGTTACTCAAAAGCTTGAAGAGTTGGAAGAAAAGGACAGATTGCGTAATTTCCAACCTCCTGTTAGTGGTCAGGACATTATGGATACTTTTGGGATTTCACCTTGCAAGGAAATAGGTATAATAAAAACTATTATAAAAGATGCTATCTTAGATGGGGAAATACCAAACGAAAGAGATACAGCATTGGAGCTAATGTTTAAGGAAGCTAAAAAATTGGGGTTAGAGCCTAAAAAGAACTAAGACTTATAAAAAGATTTGCCAAAATGAATAAGGGTAAAAAAAGATTAATTGTTTTGACTGGTGCAACGGCTGTTGGTAAGACAAAGGAAGCTATTAATTTGGCAAAGGCTCTTAATACTGAAATAATATCTGCTGATTCTCGTCAATTCTACAAAGAACTAAGGATTGGCGTTGCTACTCCAACAAAAGAAGAACTTTCGGAGGTAAAACATCATTTCATAGGACATATTTCAATACATAATAATTATAATGTAGGACTTTTTGAGAAAGATGCCCTTGAGAAAATCAATAATCTCTTTAAGGAATACGATAGTTTGGTTCTTACTGGTGGAAGTGGAATGTATATTGATGTAGTTTGCAATGGCATTGACGCTCTTCCTGATGTTGACATTGAAATAAGAGAAGAATTAAATAGAGTATTCAAGGAAGAAGGTATTGAAGTTTTGCAAGAAGAGTTAAAGGGAAAAGATATTGAATACTATAATATTGTAGATAAGCAAAACCATATAAGACTAATTCGTGCATTGGAGATTATTCGTCAAACAGGAAAACCTTTCTCTTGTTTTAGGACAAATAAAAAAACAATAAGAGATTTTGATATTATTAAGTTTGCTCTTCAAAGAGACAGGGCAGAACTTATTGAAAGGATAAATAAAAGGGTTGATTTGATGATGGAAGAAGGGCTTTTGGAAGAAGCAAAGGAAGTTTATCCTTACAAAAACTTACCTTCTCTCAATACTGTTGGTTATAAGGAGTTGTTTAGATACTTTGACAATGAGATAAGTCTTGAAAAGGCTATTGAAGACATTAAAACAAATACAAGAAGATACGCTAAACGTCAGATGACATGGTTTCGTAAGGATAAAAGCTACATTTGGCTTAATGCAAAAGAATCAATTAATTGGAAGGAGGTTTTAGATGAAAATAAATAAGCTTTATTTGATTTTTCTTTTACTTCTCTCCTCTCTCTCCTACTCCCAAGAGAATTTGGTTTTTAATCCTTCTTTTGAAGAATACTTTACTTGCCCTCAAAAGATAGAGCCTTATGGTTATATGTCGGAGGTTGTTGCTTGGTGGCAACCCACAGGTGGAAGTGCAGACTATTATAATAAATGTGGAACTAAGCAATGTAATGTTCCAAAGAATAAGCTTGGAGTTCAAATGCCAAGAACAGGAGTTGGAATGGTTGGAATTTACAGTTCAAAGACTGATTACAGAGAATACATTCAAACAGAGTTAAAAGACTATCTTCAAAAGGGAGAGACCTATAAACTTATTTTCTATGTTAGTTTGAGCGAATACTCTTCTGGAGCAGTTGCTACGCTTGGAGGACTATTTACTACAAATAGGATTGAAGAGAAAACTCGTGAGATGCTAACCGATAAAACTATTATTAATCATCAAAAAGGTGTTAGTCAGTCTATTTCTACTTACTTAAAGCCTCAGGTTGTTAATCCTTATAGTAATCCTTTGATAGATGTAAAAGAATGGACTAAGATAGAGGGTGAATTTGTAGCTGAAGGAGGAGAAAAATTTCTTACTATTGGGAACTTCTACCCTGCTCCTCAAAGTAATGTTGTTGATTTGCCTTATCTTACCTATCTATTACCCGGTGCTTATTACTATATTGACGATGTTTCTGTTCTTTGTTTGACATGTAAGGAAAAAGAGGTTATTGCAAACGATATTGTTATTACAAAAACCAAAGATGAGCCAAGTTTTGAGATTGGTCAAGTGGTTATTATGGAAAATATTTTCTTTGAATTTGATAAGAGTGTTCTTTTACCTCAATCGTACGTTGAACTACATAATCTAATTAATATATTGAATAAAAACCCTAATATGAAGATTGAACTTTCTGGGCATACGGACAATAAGGGGTCGGATAATTATAATGCAAGGCTTTCACATAGCAGAGTTAGGGCTGTTTACGACTATTTAATAAATCATGGTATTGACAAGAAGAGATTAGAATACAAGTCTTTTGGGGCAAAGCAACCCATTGCCGACAACAAGACAGAAGAAGGTAGGGCTAAGAATAGAAGAGTTGAATTTAAAGTTATTTCATTATAATGAAAGAAAAACAAATATTTCCCTTTATAGACCAAAGAGTTGAGCAATATTGTCAAACTTATGTAAATAAGGAAGACGAAAATCTTATAGAACTAAATGAAAAGACCAATCTCCTCTTTCCTCGCCCACATATGATTAGTGGAAACTGGCAAGGAATGTTTCTAACTCTTATAAGTAAGTTAGTTAGCCCTAAGAATATTTTAGAATTAGGTACATTTAGCGGTTATTCGGCTCTTTGTTTGGTAAAGGGACTTTCTTCTGAAGGTAAGCTACATACTATTGAAAAAAATGAAGAGTATGAGGAGTTTCTTATTAATCTATTTAAGGAAAATGGCGTTGAAGATAAAATTAAACTTCATATAGGGAAGGCTTTGGATATTATCCCTTTGTTTGAAGAAGAGTTTGATATTATTTTTATTGATGCTGACAAGCCAAACTATCCATTATATTATGATTTATGTGTTGAGAAACTTCGTAAGGGGGGACTTTTGATTGCTGACAATGTGCTTTGGTATGGTAAGATTGCCTTAGAGCCAATGCCAAAAGATAAGCAAACTCTTGCTATTCACTCCTTCAATCAAAAAATTACTGAAGATGATAGAATGGAAAACCTCATCATTCCAATTAGAGATGGATTAATGGTTGGAAGAAAAGTTTAATAAAACCCCCTTTAAGAATTACCAATTATAAGGAGTACCTATCAAGAAATTATTATTGTGATAAAAAGGAGTAAACATTGGGTTGTAAAAACTCATTGGATTTCCATAGCCATAAGGCATAAGACTATAAGGATTATTAGTTTCAACAAAGGTAAATCCTAAATTAAAATAAGAGTTCTTAGTAATTTGATAAGTTAGGTTAGCATTAAAACCATAGGTGTATAAATTATCTCTAAGTCCAAGAGTATTCATATTTGATATTGGATTAAAATTATCCCAAAATACTGTAGCTGATACTAAGAGTCGTGGATTTATTTCAAAGTCCATTCCAACATAAGCCATATTCCTCTTATAACGATTTTCATAAGGAGCTTTATCTTCCAAAGTTTGATTTTGTTTTGGAAGATTTATCCAAACATCTCCAGTAAGAACTCCTGCCCTAATCCAAGACTGAGGATTAACTTTCATTCTCACAGAAGGAGAAATATAGGTTGAAACAAAATTTTCTGAAAAGAATCCCCTACCAAATGAAGTTCCCATATCTATTCTGCATTGGAAAGGGTCTTCAAAGTAAATAGGTAAAGAGTTTTCCTGCAAAGAATCATCAATAATATCCTTTTCCAAGTTTATAGCCTGCTCTTGAGAAAAAGCAAACAAACTCACGAAGAAGAATATTAATAATGGGAAAACTTTTTTCATAATTATTAAACGCAGATTTTTTTGTTTTAGTGTGTTATATTAGTATTTTATCTTATTGGTAAAAAGATTCATATAGTAAGCAAGAGTAAAGGAAATAACATGTTGAGAAGGTGATTTTGGAGCATCAAGTTTTAAGTATTCAAATGAGTTTTTTATACCATCTATTCC
>CAYFWD010000079.1:0-5404 GCA_964346795.1 uncultured Bacteroidaceae bacterium | reverse complement strand
TAAGTGTCTCCATTACCTCAGATTGAGGAGTGATAGGATAACCAAAGTATCCATCGCAACCAGAGCGAATTGCAGCTTCTGCAATTGCCTCGTTACCTTTCATTAATTTGAGCTCTTTTGCCATTTTTCTATAAGGTTTAATTTATTATTACTTAACTTTGTAAACGGTTATTACACCATCAGGACATACCATTGCACAAGAAGCACAACCAATACATTCGTCTATTGTTGCTTCAGAATAATTATATCCTTTGCCATTTACGTTTTTTGATAAAGCGAGTACGTTTTTAGGACATGCTACAACGCACACTCCACAACCTTTACAACGCTCTATATCAATTACAACTGTTCCTTTTGCTGCCATTGTCTTTTGTTTTTTTTAATTAGTTAATATTTTGTTTTTATTATTTTCAGCCTTCAAAATTATAAATTTTTTTTCACAGCCACAAATTTTTTCAGCTAAATATGTTTTTAATACAATATAAAACGAATGATATCGTTATTTTAGTGTATAAATAATTTATTAATTTAAAAACAAAGAAATTATGTCAAAATTCACATTACCAGCGATTCCTTTTGCACAAGATGCTTTAGAACCGCATATTTCAAAAAAAACTATAGAGTTTCATTACGGTAAACACCATCAAACTTATGTTGATAATCTTAATAAACTAATAGTAGGAACAGAGTTTGAAAACTCAACTTTGGAGGAGATAATTATGAAGTCAAGTGGAGGAATATTCAATAATGGTGCACAAGTTTGGAATCACACTTTCTATTGGAATTGTTTAACTTCAAAATCTTCTCTTAAACCAGAAGGAAAATTATTGGAAGCAATTGAGAAAGAGTTTGGAAGCTTTGAAAACTTCAAAGAAAAGTTCACAGCAGCAGCTGTTACTCTTTTTGGTTCAGGTTGGGCTTGGTTAGTAAAAGATAATAGTGGAAAATTGGAAATAGTTCAAACTTCCAATGCTGAAAATCCAATGCGTCAAGGCAAAACACCTATCTTAGTTTGTGATGTTTGGGAACATGCTTACTATATTGACCAACAAAACAAAAGAGCAGCTTATGTAGAAGCTTTTTGGAACTTGGTTGATTGGAAAAAAGTAGAAGAAAACTTTAGATAATATTTTATACAATAAAGTTTTTTAGAATATAAAAGGGGTACAAATGTATCCCTTTTTTATTAATAGTATTCAAAGAAAAAAACAATCAAGTTTTCTAAAATTTTAACTTCATTTTTTTCAAAAAAGACTTCGTTTAAATCAAAAAAGTCGGCGTTTAATTTTGATAAAATAGAACTTGTTTTTCTTTCCTTATTATTCAGGCAAATAGAATAATAATTTTGAGCATTCATTATTTATTTCTAAATTTGCAATCTCAAATGTAATTATATAATCTAAAAATAAAAAATCATGAATGTATTAGTGTTGAACTGTGGAAGTTCTTCAATTAAGTATCAGTTAGTTGATATGACTAATGATGCTGCTGTTTTGGCAAAAGGTTTGATAGAAAGAATTGGTTTGGAAATGGGAGAGTTTACCCATAGACCAGAAGGAAAGGATAAATATTACGTTAAGACTCCAATCCCAACTCATAAGGTAGGTATAGATCTTATGCTTAACGCATTGGTTGATGAAAAAATAGGAGTTATTAAATCTTTAGATGAAATTAATGCTTGTGGGCATAGAGTAGCTCATGGAGGAGAAGTTTTTAAAGAATCTGTTATTGTTGGAATTAATGAGAAAGCAAAAATTAAAGAACTTTGTGCCTTAGCTCCACTTCATAATCCAGCAAACTTGGAAGGTATTGAAGCTATGGAAGCACTACTTCCAAATGTAATTCAAGTGGCAGTTTTTGATACTTCTTTTCATCAAACAATGTCTAAGGAAGCTTATATGTATGCTATTGATTACAAATATTACACAGAAGACAAAATACGCCGTTATGGTTTTCATGGGACAAGCCATAAATTTGTTGCAGAAAAAGCAGCTAAATTGGCAGGTTTAGACATTAATAATTCAAAAATAATCAGCTGTCACCTTGGAAATGGAGCATCAATTTGTGCTGTAAAAGATGGTAAAAGTGTTGATACCTCAATGGGCTTTACTCCTGTTGAAGGATTAGTAATGGGAACAAGAGCAGGAGATTTGGATATAGGAGCATTCCTATATATTTGTGAAAAAGAAGGATTAAATATCAATGCTGCAAATAATCTAATCAATAAGAAATCAGGGCTTTTGGGTATTAGTGGACATTCTGATATGAGAGAAGTTTGTCAAGGAAAAGAAAATGGAGTAGAGAGAGATGTTGTTGCTTTTGATTTGTTCTGCAATAGAGTAAGAAAATATATTGGAGCCTATGCAGCAACAATGGGAGGAGTTGATTTAATTCTTTTCACAGGAGGAATTGGAGAAAATGCTGATGATGTTCGTGCAAAGATTTGTGAGAGATTAGAATTCTTAGGAGTTGACTTTGATAAAGAAGCAAATAAAGGACAAAGAGGAGTTGATTTAATGATTTCAAAACCATCTTCAAAGGTAAAAGTTATGATGGTTTCTACCAATGAAGAATATGTAATTGCAAAAGACACCTATTCTTTAGCAAAGAAATAAATGAGAAGACATATTGCTAGTTTTCTTTTGTGGCTCTCTGGCTGGAAACTAATAGGCAAACCAGAACCCCAAATGCAAAAATGTGTTTTTATTGAAGCACCTCACACTTCTATGTGGGATTTTGTTTGGGGTTGTCTTGGTTTGTGGAAGTTGAAAGTAAAACCTAATTTCCTGATTAAAAAAGAAATGTTCGTTTTCCCATTAGGGGGTATTCTAAGAGCTTTGGGAGGAATGCCTGTTGATAGGGGAAGAAGTTCTAATATGGTTGAACAGGTAGTAGAAATGTTTAATCAAAGAGATAGATTTTCCTTAGTGATAACTCCAGAAGGAACACGAAAACTTACCCATAATTGGAAGAAAGGTTTCTATTATATCGCAATGAAAGCCAATGTCCCAATCTATCTTGCATATCTTAATTATGAGAAAAAAGAAGGTGGAGCAGGAAAGATATTCTATCCAACGGGCGATTACGAAAAAGATATGATAGAAATACAGGAATTCTATAAAGATAAGGTTGCAAAATATCCTAAGAACTTTAATTTGAGCAAAGAAAACCAAAAATAAATAAATACTTATATGTTAAGAACACATACTTGTGGAGAGTTAAATATAAATAATGTAGGAACAGAAGTAACTCTTAGTGGCTGGGTACAACGTTCTCGTGATTTGGGAGGAATGACATTTATTGACCTTAGAGACCGTTATGGTATAACACAGCTTGCCTTCAATATGGAAACCAATTCGGAACTTTGTCTAAAGGCAAGAAAACTTGGAAGGGAATATGTTATACAAATTAGAGGAAAGGTTGAAGAAAGAAGTAGTAAGAATACGAAAATTCCAACAGGAGATATTGAAATAATTGTTGATGAAATAAAAATACTTAATCCTTCCAAAACTCCACCGTTTACCATTGAAGACAATACTGATGGAGGCGATGAGCTAAGAATGAAGTATCGTTACTTAGACCTTAGACGAAATACTGTTAAGCAAAATATGTATCTTCGTCATAAACTTTCTATTTTGGTGAGGAATTATATGAATGATTTGGGTTTTATGGAAATAGAAACACCTTACCTTATTGGCTCAACACCAGAAGGAGCAAGAGATTTTGTTGTTCCATCAAGAATGAATCCAAATGAGTTTTACGCACTCCCTCAATCTCCTCAAACATTTAAGCAACTATTAATGATTTCCGGTTATGACCGCTATTTCCAAATAGTACGTTGTTTTAGAGATGAAGACCTTAGAGCAGACCGCCAACCAGAATTTACACAAATAGACTGCGAAATGTCTTTCGTTGAGCAAGAAGATATTCTTAATATATTTGAAGGTTTGATGAAATATCTCTTTGAGAAAGTAAAAAACATAAAAATAGACTCTTTCCCAAGAATGCCTTATGCCGATGCAATGAAATATTATGGTTCCGACAAACCAGATACTCGTTTTGAAATGAAGTTTGTGGAACTTAACGATGTTGCAAAAGGAAATGGCTTCTCAGTATTTGATAATGCAGAACTTGTAGTTGGAATTTGTGCAAAAGGATGTGCAGAATACTCAAGAAAACAAATAGATGAACTTACAGAATTTGTAAAACGCCCACAAGTAGGAGCAACCGGATTAGTATATATTAAATATAATGCAGACGGAACTTTCAAATCCTCAGTAGATAAATTCTTTTCGGAAGAGAAGTTAGGAGAAATAGCAGCCAAGTTTAATGCGGAGAAGACAGACCTAATTCTTATTATGGCAGGCAAAGAAGAAAAGACACAAATAGCTTTAAACTCATTGCGTTTGGAAATGGGAGAGAGATTAAATCTTAGAGACCCCAATAAATATTCTCCACTTTGGGTTGTAGACTTTCCACTTTTGGAGTGGGATGAAGAAACTCAAAGGTTCTATGCAAAGCATCACCCATTCACAGCACCAAAACCAGAAGACTATCCAAATCTTTTTACCAATACAAAAGAAGTAAGAGCCAATGCCTACGATTTAGTTATTAATGGAGTAGAGATAGGAGGAGGTTCAATACGTATTTTTGACAGGAAAATGCAGAATGATATGTTTAAGGTGTTGGGATTTAGTGAAGAAGAGGCACAAAAACAATTTGGATTTCTTTTAGATGCCTTTGAATATGGGGCACCACCACATGGAGGAATAGCATTTGGTCTTGACCGTCTATGTTCCATATTTGCAGGAGTTGAGACCATAAGAGATTTTATTGCCTTTCCGAAGAACAATAATGGAAGAGACACCATGATAAACTCACCTTCCAAAATCTCCCAAGCCCAACTTGACGAACTAAATATTCAACTTGTAGAGAAGGAATAGGTATTTCGTAGATAATAATATTGTTTTTCAAAATCATATTCTTATCTATTTTTCGCCAAAACCTTATAATAATATTTCAAGATAACTATGTTTTTAAGTCTTGATAGTTATCCAATATAATTTTTATAGTTATCTCAAGTTCAAAAAGTGCGACTTTCTTACCCAAAAAGTCGCACTTTTTAATCAAAAAGTCGCACTTTTTGATTGGGGGATAGTTATCATTAACCTTCGAGATAACTATCTTGGAGAAAAATAATAGTGTTATGGAGTAAAATATTAGTGTTTTTCTGTATAATAATAATGTATTGAGGCAAGATTTCATTATTGTAATGAATGAAATTACAGACAAAATGTAAAATATATTTGTCATAATGAAAAATAATTTATACTTTTGTATCGTTAAAACAATATTAATAATTAAAAATGTTTTAAGTATGAAAAGAACTTTTTTATTTCCATCT
>CAYFWD010000078.1:1264-6194 GCA_964346795.1 uncultured Bacteroidaceae bacterium | reverse complement strand
GCAACACCTATCGCAACCAATGCACCAATAGCAACTATCCATAAAGGAACATTTGAAGGAAGGTTAAATGCTAATAACATTCCTGTAATAATAGCTGAGCCATCTGAAATTGTTGTCTTTGTTTTTAATATGTATTTTTGAATCAACCACTCAAAGCCTACACAAAAAACAACCGAAGTAAGGGTTACCAATAAAGCATCAATACCAAAATAATATATACCTACCAATAAAGCTGGTAAAAGTGCAATTATGACTGTCCACATTATTTTCTTGGTGGTTTGATTGCTTTGCACATGAGGTGAACCTGAAACAGTTAATAATGCCATTTTCAATAAGTTTTATTTTTTATTATATTCTATTTTTTCCCACCAGAGCCTAAGTAAGACCTTGTGGAACGAATAATTTCTAAGTATTTTAATTTATAATTCAATTCAAAATCTTCTGTCATACAAAATGATGTTATGGAGATAACCCTATTAAACATTTTAATAAAGTAAAAAAGACCTGTTGCCTCTTCTTCTCCAACATAGAAATTTGCTAAATACCAAATTGCATCATTTCCATTAATTTTTTCTTTGCCTTCCTTTATTATCGTAAACCCATCGAAGAACTCTGTCATATCCACTGAAAAAAAGTTTTTATCCACAAATTCCTCTAGCGTTCCTTCGTCCCAACGACTTGGTGTAAGTTGTATTTTCTCTTCAAAGACTTGTTCAGAATCTAAATCAGACTCCAACTCTTCTTCAAAATCAGCTTCACTTGTCTTAGCAAATGGAGGGTAAATTGTAATTTCTCCATCTTCTCCATTTTCCAAATCCCATTCGTCAGGAAAGCTAACAATAAAATCATTAACCTTATCTACATATATTTCTTTCTCTCCTTGTTGAGCAAAAACATTTGCTGAACAAAAAACAAAAAGAAATAATATAAGCTTTAATGACTTCATCATTGTTCAATATTAAAATTATTTTTGTGCTCTTTTACGACGCAATTCTCCAATATGATTCTTTGAAACACGTATTAAATCTAATAATGGTCTTCCTGCTGGACAAGTGTAAAGACAAGAACCACATTCAATACAATCCATTGCAAAAGCTTTCTCTGTTTCTTCCCAAAGTCTATTTTCTGCCAATTGTGATATTTTAATTGGCTCTAATCCCATTGGACAGACTGTAACACATTTTCCACAACGCAAACAATTTGTTTCTTCCTTACGAGAAGATTCTTTTTTTGACATTAGAAGAATGGCAGAAGTTGTTTTGACAGTTGGAGCAGAAAGTTCTGAAATTGCTTTACCCATCATTGGTCCTCCACTAATAACCTTTCCTGTATCTTCTGGCATTCCTCCACAATAATCTATTACAGATTGAATAGGAGTTCCAACCCTTACCAATAAGTTTTTCCTTTGCTTAACATTCTTTCCTGTTAGGGTTAAAACATTTTTGATTAAAGGCATATTCTTTTGCACTGCATAGTAAACTGCTTGTGCTGTTCCAATATTATTTACCACACAACCAACCTCAATTGGAAGTTTGCCGCTTGGAACTTCTCGTTTGGTAAGTGCATAGATAAGTTGTTTTTCTGCCCCTTGAGGATACTTTGTTTTTAATGGTACAACCTCTATTCCTTTATAATCTTTTGCAACCTGGGTTAGATGTTCAATTGCATCAAGCTTATTTACCTCAACTCCAACAAAAGCCTTTTCAACTTTTAATGCCTTTTTTAGTATTTCTACTCCTATTAAACATTCCTCTGCTCGTTCTTTTAACAATCTATAATCGGATGTTAAATAAGGTTCGCACTCAGCTGCATTAATAATTAAATAATCTGCCTTCTTGTCTTGAGGAATCATATATTTTATATGAGTTGGGAAAGCTGCTCCTCCCAAACCCACAACTCCCATTGCCTTTATCTTTTCAATAATTTGATTGGAGTCAAGTTTTATTTCTCTAACAATATCTTTTGAAGTATCTATTCCTTCCTCCCACTCATCTTCTTCCACATCAATATAAACAGCAGGTTTCTTATATCCTGTAAAATCAGTGGCAAGGTCTATCTTGGTAATAGTTCCTGTATAGGGAGAATGAGTGTTGGCACATATAAACTGCTCTGCTTTTGCAATCAATTGACCTGTCTTTACTCTATCTCCTTTTTGAACAACTAAGGTTGAAGGAGCTCCCAAATGCTGTGAAACAAAAACAACTGCTTGCTTAGGCAATGGGAAAACTTCTATTACAGAATCATTAGTTAATTTATTTTCTTGAGGGTGAACGCCTCCTCTCTTGAATGTTTTCATGGTTATTTATGTTTCTAAAATTAATTTTGAATTGCTTCTGCCTGTTCTACTCCTGCTTTTTCTTTCCTTGGAGGGAAATTAATTTCATGAATTGCTCCTGTTGGACACTCTTGAACACATTTGCGACAAAGCTTGCACTTATTAAAATCAATATATGCTACATTATTTTCAACTTTTATTGCATCAAACTCGCAAACCTTCTCACATTTTCCACAACCAATACAAGCCGAATTGCAGTTTTTCTTTGCTAAAGCTCCTTTTTCTGTATTTACACAACTAACAAAAACTCTCCTGTTCTTAATTCCCTTGTTTCTTAACTCAATAATATTTCTTGGACATTCCTTAACACAAAGTCCGCAAGAAACACATTTCTCTTCATCAACAACAGGTAGGCCTGTTTCAGGGCTAATCTCAATTGCTCCAAAAGCACAAACCCTTACGCAATTTCCCAAACCTAAGCATCCATTAGGACAACCTCCCTCTGAAGACATATTAAGATGAGCATATAAACAATCTTGAACTCCTTGGTATAAAACCTTAGATGTTGTGTTAATCTTTCCTCCATTACAACGCACAACAGCAACCTTAGGTTCAGAACTACCTGCCTCCAATCCCAATAATTCGGCTATTTCTGTACTTGATTTATCACCACCAACAGGGCAACGCAAGCCTTCCAAAGAGCCAGCATTTACAATTGCCTCTGCAAGTGCACGACAACCCGTATAGCCACAACCTCCACAGTTTGCACCTGGAAGTTTTTCAACAACCAAATCAATGCGAGGGTCTTCAACAACCTTAAATTTTTGAGCTACAAAATAAAGAATAACGGCAGATATACCACCTGTTAAAACTAATACCAAAACAGAGTAAATAATAATTGACATAATACTTTAAGCTTAGTTTTCTGTAAAATTACAATCTACAAAAATACTATAAAAAAACAATATCAGTAAATTTTTTGACCAAAAAGTGCTTTTATGAAAAAATAAACTAGAAAAAAAGTACCGCAAAATAAAATTTTTGCCCTAGATAATTTTATTTAAGTCAAGTTTATTTTCAAAAAGACTAAGCTTATTTTGAAATAAGTTAAGCTTAATGTATTCCTGTTTTTATTCTTTAAATCCTTAAGGTCTTTTATGTCCTTAAAGTCTCTAAAAACTTAGTTTGTTTTATAACAAAAACTCTTTTACTAAGCTTGTATATTCTTCTGTTGGGTTATTATTCTTATCTCTTAAAAATATATCCCTTTCTTCTAAGGCAATTGAAAAGTTTTGATTCTTATGAAACGTATTTAACCTAAGATGTAAAACTACTCTTTCGCAATCTTTGCTGGGTTTTGAAAATATATTCACTCTAAAAACTACTTCAAAACCTTCTTCTTGAGCCATTATCTCAAATATTTTTGACTCTTTCAATGGTAAAATAAGAGATAGTATTCCATTAGAGGATATTATTTGTTTGGAAGATAAAATCAAGTCTTTATAACTAAGTGTTATATTATGCCTTGCTTTGTTACGATTATCTTTGGGGCTTTCCAAACTTGAAATAAAGAAGGGAGGGTTTGATATTATAAGGTCAAATTTTTGGTTATTATTGCAAGCAAAATCCATTAAGCTGATTTCCTTTGCTGTTATCCTCTCAAAGTATTTGGATTTATTGAAATTCTCTTTTGCTTCTAATATTGAATTTTTGTCAATATCTATTGCTGTTATTTTGGCATTTGGATATTTCTGTGCCATACAAAGAGAGATTATACCGCAACCTGTTCCTATGTCAATAATGTTTTGAGGTGATATTTTGGGACTAAGTGAAGATACTAAAATTGCATCTGTCCCTATTTTCATAGAGCTTTTTGAGTGGTTTAGAGAAAATTCTTTACAATGAAATTCCATGCTTTTCAATTCTTATAAAAGAAAAACTGCCTAAATTAACTTATTGGTAACTTAGGCAGCTGTGATTAGAATTTTATTTTAATTAGTATGTGTCTTTTGCTCTTCGTGATGCCGCATACATTATTCTTAATGCTCCAACTTGACGAAGTTCTTGTTTAATATCTGTTATGTCTCCCATATTAACATCTTTGTCGCATTTCAAAGTTGTTGTAAGGAAAGGTACATCAACCTCATCTCTTGCTGCTCTTTCTGCTTCAATAAATGCTCTAATATCGCTAACTTCTGCAAATTGGTCATTAAGTTGAATTCGTGGAGCAGAACCAAATTTCTTTTCTTCTATTGGAACTCCAACAAATATATTACTAGTTAGAGATTTCTTTTCCAATTTCTGAATTTCAGAACCTTGTGGAACAGTTATCTTTACAAATAATGTGCTTTCTCTCATGGTTGAAATCACCATAAAGAAGAACAAGAACATAAAGATAATGTCCGACATTGAACTGGCATTAAACCCTGGAAGAGACTTTTTACCTTCTGTTTTAAATTTTGCCATTATTTGTTTCCTCCTACATTTTTTGGTTCAGCTTCTGAAATCGCAGTTGGAATTGCCTTATCAACAGCATTTCTTTGGTCTTCATTGCAATCTTTGCAAGTACGGCCAAATCTTGCTCTTTATAGTTCATCTGTCAATTCATTAATTGCTGCTGTTAGCTCATTCTGAACCTTGAAATACATATCATAA
>CAYFWD010000078.1:686-1254 GCA_964346795.1 uncultured Bacteroidaceae bacterium | reverse complement strand
CCTCTATCATTTTGCAAAGAAATAACTCCCTTTGAAACATCATATCTGCCAAGTAATGGAATATCTGTTGGTGTTTTTTCTGGTAAATTAGGAAGATTTTGAGGATTAGATAAAAACTCTTTCGCTCTTGCCTTTAATCCATTTATCTCCCCTATTTGTCCATCAAAAAGAAGTTGGTCTGCACGATTTACCTTTACAACAAACGTATTTCTTTTGTGAATTTCAGGTGGTTTTACATTAGGGTCCGATGGTGGAGGCAATCGTCTTTGAATTCCTAAATCCGTATTAATTGATGATGTTAATAGGAAGAAAGTCAACAAAAGAAACGAAATATCCGCTGATGACGAACTATTCAACTGAGGAACCTCTTTTTTCTTTCTTGCCATTTTACTTAAATTTTTTTGCTATTTCTGAATATAAAGCAGCTATAACTACTCCTAGCATTAGTACATATACAGCATAAATAGAACCTCCTATTAGCTTGGAGTTTTCATAATTTGAACCTGTTTTTTCAAATAATTCCACAGGAATATCTGTTCCAGATGCAAATAAATATGTACCTACTAAT
>CAYFWD010000078.1:0-676 GCA_964346795.1 uncultured Bacteroidaceae bacterium | reverse complement strand
GTACTACCATTGCTACAACAGCAATAATAATTTTCATTTGTTTCTTAGGGTTTTCCATAAAGCCTTTTATGATGAAGCCTAATGCAAATCCCAAAGCAGAAATAATGCTTATAGCTAAAAATATAACTACTGACCAATAGGATAAATTCCAGAATAATTGAGCTAAAGTAGCATTTTCAAAAAATACTGCATACAAAAAGCTACATATAGAAGCTAATACACCCCAAATTATTACTATTATCCAATATATTTTTCTAAAATCGTTTTTCATTTTTACCTCCTTGGTTTAATTCTTTTAGTAAATAAAATAGTTTAAATATTTCTTTTTGAAGAAATTTTGCTATTAATTACTATTTTTTGTTTTTAACCAAGATGTCCATAAATGTAATTGAAGAATCTTCCATTGTTGTAACAATGCCTTCAATCTTTGCAAGTAGGTAGTTATAACAAACTTGAAGAATTAGAGCAACAATCAAACCAAAGATTGTTGTGATAAGAGCTACCTTCATACCTCCTGCAACAACTGTTGGAGAAATATCACCTGCTTTTTCAATATCATCAAATGCTTGAACCATACCTACAACTGTTCCTAAGAACCCTAAAGATGGTGCAATTGTAATAGATAATGAAATCCAACTCATATTGCTTTCTAATCTTGCCATTTGAACTCCACCAT
>CAYFWD010000077.1:0-6370 GCA_964346795.1 uncultured Bacteroidaceae bacterium | reverse complement strand
CTGACTTGTTGAGTTGATAAGTCTGACTTATTGGGTCAAATAACTTCTTCAAAATGTTAAATAACTTGATTATTAGTTCCAATCTCTTGATTATAATTTTCTATAATTTGATTGCAGGAAAAAACTTAACTTATTTCAAAATAAGCTTAGCTTTTTTGAAAATAAACTTAACTTAAATCTAAGAAGTCGGCGGATAAATAATTAAGGATAAAAATTATTTTATTTCTGATAGCTCTAACCAACGCATTTCCTTTTCTTCCAATTCCTCTATTATCTCTTGGAAACGATTTGAAAGAAGTAATAACTCTTCATTTTCAAGATTGGAAACAGATAGTTTTTGTGTGATTTCTTGTTTTTCTTTTTCCAATTTTGGCAATTCTTTTTCCAACTCCTCAAATTCCTTTTCTTCCTTATAGGTTAGCTTTCTTTGCTTTTCTGTTCTTGGTTTTTGCTGTAATGGATTAGGGTTGGTGTTCTTATTTTCTTTTGCTTCTTCTCTTTCTCTAAGTTGCTTGTCTTCCAAATAGTCGGAATAGGTGCTGTGATAGTCCTTTATCTTCCCATTTCCTTCAAAGACAAAAAGATGGTCAACCAAATTATCCATAAAACTCCTATCGTGAGAAACCAAAATCAAACACCCCTTATACTCTCTTAGAAAATTTTCCAAAATAGCAAGATTGTAAATATCCAAATCATTGGTAGGCTCGTCCAAAATCAAAAAATTAGGATTGGCTATTAAGGTTTTGAGCAAATACAGCCTCCTTCTTTCTCCTCCTGAAAGGTTTCCATAATAGTTGTATTGCAAATCGGTTGGAAAGCCAAAATAAGACAGAAACAGGGTTGCTGATAGTTCTGTATTATTTTCCATTTTAATACTTTCAGCTACTTCCTTAATAATATCTATTACTCTTAAAGAATCTTTTTCTTCTAAACCTTCTTGCTTATAATAACCATATTTTATGGTTTGTCCTGTGATAATCTTTCCATTATCTGGATTTAAGTTTCCTGCAATAATATTCAAAAAAGTACTCTTACCTACTCCGTTGCTTCCTACAATACCTATCTTTTCTCCTCTTTTGAAGGTGTAGGTAAAATCATCTATTATTTTCTTGTCGCCAAAGCTCTTACTGACATTGTAAAGCTCCAATATCTTCCCTCCTATTCTTTGAGCTTTAACAGAAATTTCTCTTTGTGTGTTATCTATTTTTTGAGAAGCCTTATCTTTAATTTTATAAAAAGAATCTATTCGTGCTTTTGACTTTGTTGTCCTTGCTTTTGGCATTCTACGCATCCATTCCAATTCTTTTTTATAAAGGCTCTTTGCTTTCTCTATTTCTATCCTTTGCAACTCTTCTCTCTCGGCTTTCTTTTCAATAAAATAATTATAATCTCCCTTATACCTGTAAACTGTTGAATTATCTAATTCATAAACATCAGTACATATATTATTAATAAAGTATCTATCGTGAGTAACTACCAAAAGAGTTAGGTTTTGCCTTTTAAGAAAACCCTCCAACCATTCTATCATATTAACATCAAGATGATTGGTTGGCTCATCAAGGATAAGAAATTCTGAACTTTCAGTTAATACCTTACTTAAAGCTATTTTCTTTCTTTCTCCTCCTGAGAGTGTGCTGACTTTTTGCTCTAAATTAGTTATGCCAAGCTTAGATAATATTTCTTTTGCTCTTGCTTCATAGTCCCAAAGCTCAAATCTATCCATTTGAGCAATTGCTTGGCTTAGCTTTGTGTGAGTATGCTCATTTTCTTGCTTGCTAACCTCAAGCAATGCTTCTTCATACTCTCTTACTGCCTTCATTTTGGGATTATCGGAAGTAAAGATAACATCAATAACCGATAGTTCTGTATATAATAAAGGGTTTTGTTCAAGATAAATATAATGTATGTCGTTTCTAAATGAAACCTTACCAGAATCAGGCTCTATTTTTCCTGCAATAATATTTAATAAAGTACTTTTCCCTTCTCCATTCTTTGCTACAAGAGCTACCTTTTGCCCTTTGTTTATTCCAAAGTTTAAGTCTTCAAAAAGTATTTTCTCTCCAAAGGATTTTCCTATATTTTCTATTGTCAGTAAGTTTTCAGCCATTTTAGTTTTTGTGTGATTAGATTTATGATTTTATATCGCTCTTGCTTATTCCTTCAACTATTTCGGGTATGATGCCACGTTCTGAGTAAATTTTGTTTTGCTCAAGTGCAATTTCCTTCCTATATGGATAAAATAATAATAATGATATTAAGCAAAGAACACCACAAACAGCCATTACAATTTGAAGGCTATAGAGTTTACTAAACCAACCTATTGCTAAATTTCCTAAAGAACTTCCTCCAATAAAGCAAATTGTATAATAGCCCATAACCCTTCCTTTCATATAGATAGGCGTTAGGGCTTGTATCATAGTATTGGTTGAGGCTATTGCCGAAACCATACTATAACCAATTACTATTATTAATATGTGTGATAGAAAAGCATTTTTAATAAAGAAAAAAGGTATTAAGAATAATGAAGCAATAAAAATACCTGTTTGTTGTATCTTTTCCAATCCTATTATATTTCTTCTTGATGCCAAAACCAATGCTCCCGTAAAAGAGCCTATTCCTAAAGAGGACATTAGTGTTCCTAACATTTCACTACCTCCTCCCAAAGTGTCTTTTACATAGGCTGGCAAAAAGGAAGTAATTGGAAATATAAAAAAGGAAAGAGAAAATGTCATTATTAGCAAAACTTTTATTGGCAAGCATTTAAGTATATAATGAATACCTTCTTTTATATCTTGAACAAGGTGAACCTTCTCTGATAATGTTTCTGTATCTGGTAGTTTAATTTTTAAAAGTGCTACTATAACAAACAGAAAACTAATGGTATCTATAAGGAAGCAAACTCCTTCTCCAAATAATCCAATAACAACTCCTCCTATTGCAGGACCAATCAAACGACTACCATTTATTACTGCTGAATTGAGAGCTACTGCATTAGTCAGCATTTCCTTAGGGACAAGGCTTGTGTAGAAGGCTTGACGAGTTGGGCCATCAAGTGCATTGACAACTCCAAAGAAAAAGCTTAACACCAAAACAATCCAAACGTTAGAGCTATTGAGAGTTGAAGTAAAAATTAAAATAGTTAGAGTTAGTGCATGAAGCATAAAAAATGTTTGTGTGAAAACAAGAATAGTTTTCTTATTAATCTTATCTATCAATGTTGAAACAAAAGGCGTAACAACAAAAGTAGGAAATTGAGATAAAAAAACTATAACTCCCAAAAGTGCAACAGAACCTGTCAAACGATAAACCAACCAACCCATAGCTATTTGTTGAATCCACGAACCAACCATAGAAACACATTGCCCTAAGAAATAGAGTTTGAAATTTCTATACTTTAAAGATTCAAAAAGTTTCAGGTTTTTTAGTCTCATTTTTACTTATATATTAAATATTTATTAAGGTACTTTAATATTTATTCTATAAAATGAATAATTTTTATATCTTTGTATCCTTAATTGATATGTTTTTTGTATGAATAATAAATTCTTTTCAAGCTCTGTTTTGGTATTAATATGCTTAATTTTATTTTGCAAATATACAAAAGCTCAAAATTATGACGCAAATTTTGCCAAACCAATTACAACCCAAAGAGGGCAATTTATTTATTTTGAACTACCACCAATAAAAACAGAAGCTGGTGTTTTGTACTTTTTAGACAGAAATCTTGGTGCTCTTTCAACAAATCCTGAAACCTCCGATTCTTGGGGTGATTTGTATCAATGGGGACGTAATACTGACGGACACGAAAAAAGATTATCAGATACTACTCTTACAAAATCATCCATTGCAGAAGTTCATCATAATAAATTTATTGTTGACGAACAAAAAAGTAATGATTGGCTAACAAACTCTGAAGATAATCTTTGGCAAGGGTCAAATGGGGTTAATAATCCTTGTCCTTGTGGATATAGACTTCCTACTCAAAAAGAATGGAGGGCAGTACTTAATTTGGGATATGAGGTAAAGCTTAACTCAAGTGGATATTATTATTTAAGTGTTGCTGATGGCAAACTTATTCTTCCTTGTGCAGGATTGAGAAGTGCCTACACTGGAAATTTCCAACATATTGGCACAAGAGGTTATTATTGGGCAAGTGATGCAATAAATAAAGGCACTTCTGGATGTATTGATTTTAACAAAGAAGAATTTACTACCAACATAAGTATTTTTGGATTTAGATGCTTTGGAAGAAGTGTTAGATGTGTTAGAAGTGAGTAAAATAAATTGATATAAGACAAATAAAAATATAATGACAATATTTTCAACAAAGGATGTTTCAAAGACCTATGCACATCATAAAGCCTTAGACAAGGTTTCTATTGATGTTGAGAAAGGTAGTGTTTTTGGACTTCTTGGACCTAATGGAGCTGGAAAAACTACACTTATAAGGATAATTAATCAAATAACAGCTCCTGATGAAGGAGAGATTTTCTTTATGGGTGAAAAGCTCAGTTCAGAACATATTTATCATATAGGCTATCTTCCTGAGGAAAGAGGTTTATATAAGAAGATGAAAGTTGGAGAACAAGCTATTTATCTTGCAGAGTTGAAAGGCATAAAAAAAACTGAAGCAAAAAAAAGGTTAGAATATTGGTTTAATAAATTTGATATTTATTCATGGTGGAATAAGAAAGTTGAGGAACTATCAAAGGGTATGCAACAAAAAGTTCAATTTATTACAACCATATTACATGAGCCAAAGTTATTAATTTTTGATGAGCCCTTCAGTGGATTTGACCCTATTAATGCTAATTTACTTAAAGAAGAGATTTTAGAACTCAAAAATAAGGGTGCCACAATTATTTTATCTACACATAATATGGAATCTGTTGAAGCAATTTGCGATTCAATAGCTTTAATAAATAAGTCAAAGAAGATTTTAGACGGCAGAGTTGATGAAATAAAACAAAGGTTTAAAAAAAATCAATTTGAAATTATTCTTTCAAAAGAAAGTGATATTTCTAAGTATTTATTTGATGGCATTGAACTAATAAATAAAAATACTGACCAGTATTTCCAAACTTCTACTCTAAAGATAGAAAAAGGAAAGAATGCAGAACTTTTAAATGCTATTCTTCAAGACACAGATATTATTTCTTATAAAGAAATTTTACCTACTATGAATGAAATTTTTATAGAAACAGTGAGCAATGAATAAGACAGGTATAATTATTAAGCGTGAATACTTTATTAGAGTAAGAAAAAAGTCTTTCTTAATTATGACTTTTTTGGGACCAATCCTTATTGCTTCTTTATGGATAATTCCTTTCTTTTTGGCTCTAAACTCCGAGACTAAATCAAGGATATTGGTTGTTGACGAAACCCTTGTTGAAACTAATGGAGTGAAATCTTCTCTTTATCTAAATAAGTTTAAGAACGATAAAGAACTTACATTTGAATATGGTTACGATATAACAGAGGCACAAGACAAACTTTCACAAGGAGATTATGATGCTGTTTTGGAAATTGTAAGTACAAACGATATGCCTCCTATTAAAGGTTTTCTTTTTTATAGTGAGAATGAACCTTCTCTAACGGCACAAAGTGCAATACAAACTCAACTTTCTAATATTCTTAAAGACCATGTTCTTACTTATGATTATGGTATGAATGAGAAAGATTTGGAATGGTTTAATAATCCAAAAATAGGTTTTTATTCTAAAGACATTCGTTCGGGAAAAGACTCATATAAAGAAATAAAGACAGCCTTAGCAATTATAGCTGGAATTTGTATTTATATGTTCATATTTATGTTTGGCTCTCAAGTTATGAAGAGTGTATCGGAAGAAAAGACAAGCAGAATTGTTGAAGTATTAGTTTCTTCTATTAAACCCGTACAGTTACTTATGGGTAAAATTATTGCAGTTGGGTTAGTTGGGTTAACACAATTAGTTTTGTGGATGGTTCTTTCTGTTATTCTTATTGGAGGATTAAAAACATTATCACCACAAACTTTCTCCGAGACTCAAAAAGAAAATATTACATTAAATGAAAGAGTAATTAGTGTTGATAAATTTGAAGAAGCAACTTCTGACTCTTCACAAGTTAATCAAGTTATTCAAGGACTTTTCTCAATTGACTATACGTTAGTTATTCTTATGTTTGTGTTCTATTTTATAACCGGATACTTACTTTATGCTGCTTTATTCGGTGCAGTTGGAGCCTTAATTGATGTTGATACCGATGCTCAACAATTCACTCTGCCGATAACAATACCTTTGATAATTGCTATGGTATGCTTCCCTATTGTTATTAATGCTCCTTCTGGAGGTATTGCTTTTTGGCTTTCAATGATTCCTCTTACCTCTCC
>CAYFWD010000076.1:0-6872 GCA_964346795.1 uncultured Bacteroidaceae bacterium | reverse complement strand
AGGTACAAGCTGGGTTTTCTTAGATGAAATTATAGTGGATTAGAGCAAAGAAGATATAGAGCAAATTCTTTTTTTCCAAGTCTTAAGCATATTCTCTATAAAAATCTTATATTTGCAGATTAAAACAAATATAAAAATATATGAAAAGTAAGAATATTTGGAAATATGGATTTAATTGGGGCACTATTATTGGAGCTGTTTACTTTCTTCACAGTTTAATAGGTCATTTTGCTAAATTAGAAGCAAGTTTCTTTTGGTCTTTGTTAGGCTCTTTTATAATAATATTTGGCTTGATTTGGACATTGAGTAATTACAGAAAGAATATTGTAAAACAAAATGTTTCCTTTGGAAGATTCTTTGCAATAGGAACAATTATGAGCTTGTTTATATCTTTATTCTTTACCCTCTTTATGGCATTATATATTATAAAACTTAATCCTACTTTCTTTGATAATTTTTTGATACAGTATCAAGATATATTTGATTCAATGGGAATAGAGATTGATGTTTTTGAGAATGAAGAGTTTTTGGATATGGTTAAAGTTGTATTCTTTCCGTCAAGTTATATTTCTAATTTTATAGGTAATTTGTTCTATTTACTTCTTATTTCATTCCTTCTTTCAAGACCGAGTTTTGGAGCTATGAGACAAGCTCCTCGTCCTCCTATGAGTAATGATTATGTACCATATAAGGAAACTAAGAACGAAGAGGAAAAAGTTGAAGAGATAGAAGAAAGTAAAGAAAGTTCGGAAGAAGAAAATAAAGATAGTTAAGATATGGAAAAGCAAGAAAAGAAAAAAAGCTCGCTAAGCTACGGAAGAGGCATTGTAAGGTATGGCTTATTGATAGGTGTGGTTTTGTCGCTTATAGTTCTTATACGTTTTATTATTAATAAACCTATCCAATACCCAATTTCCTATTCGGAGTATTTTAGCTTGCTTATATTTATCTTTATTGGTGTTTTGCTTTATCGCAAAAGGCAGGAAGAAGGCAAGATTAGTTTTAAGGATGCTTATATGATGGCTTTAGGTTCTGGAATTATTGGAGCTATTATTTATGGAATTTTTCTTTATGTATATGCTTCATATATTGATTCTTCTTTCCAAGGACGTTGTTTTGACATTCAAAGAGCAGTTCAAGCAAATGCAAGTTTGACAGATGAGCAGATAGAATCTATGGTTAAGCCTTCTTCAATTGCTGTTTCTGCAATATTTTTTGCTTCACTTATGAGTATATTTTGGGGATTGATAGTAGGGCTTTTTCTTAAGAATAAGAAGAAAGAAGTAAAAAACAATGATAACGTTGATAAATAAAATTAGATATGGATATTTCAGTTATTGTGCCTTTGTTTAATGAAGAGGAGTCGCTTCCACATTTGACCAAATGGATAAAAGAGGTTATGGACAGGGAAAACTTTTCTTATGAGATTTTGCTTGTTGATGACGGAAGTAATGATGGTAGTTGGAAGGTTATTGAAGATTTAAGTAAAGAAAATAGTAATATTAAGGGAATAAAGTTTCGCAGGAACTATGGTAAGAGTGCGGCTTTGAATGTTGGCTTTGAGCATTGCGAAGGTGATGTTGTTATAACAATGGATGCCGACCTTCAAGATTCTCCTGAAGAGATACCAGAGCTTTACTCTATGGTAGTGAAGGATGGTTTTGATTTGGTTTCGGGTTGGAAGAAGAAACGTTATGATTCAAAGATAGCAAAGAATATTCCTTCCAAGCTATTTAATGCAACAACACGTCTTTTTACAGGTATTAAGCTTCACGATTTCAATTGTGGATTAAAGGCATATAGAAAAGATGTTGTGAAATCAATAGAGGTTTATGGCGAAATGCATCGTTATATTCCTGTTATTGCTAAATGGGCTGGCTTTAAAAATATTGGAGAAAAGGTTGTTCAACATAGGAAACGTGAGTTTGGAAAAAGTAAGTTCGGTATGAGTAGGTTTATAAATGGTTATTTAGACCTTATTTCTATTATGTTTGTTTCAAAATTTTCTAAAAAACCTATGCATTTCTTTGGGCTTTGGGGAACAATAATGTTTATACTTGGATTTTTAGCAGCAGGAGTTTTGGGAACTCAAAAGATAATTGCAAGTATTCATAATCACTCTATGCGTCTTGTTACGGATAGTCCTTATTTTCATTTATCCTTAGTTTTGATGATTCTTGGAGCTTTGTTCTTTATGACAGGATTTTTGGCAGAACTTGTAGGAAGAAATTCTCCTACTCGTAATCATTATCTAATACAAAAGAAAACAAATATTAATTAAGTACATGTCAAGAATAAAACAAATAATTGAAGAGTCGGCTAATCTAAAAACTCTTTTACTAAAAGATGAGGTTTTTTTGAAAGAAATTGAGAAGGTAAAGGATGTAATGGTGGAGGCTTTGAAGAATGGTAAGAAGATACTTTGGTGTGGGAATGGAGGCTCTGCTGCTGACAGTCAGCATTTGGCTGCTGAGTTTTCTGGACGTTTCTATTATGACCGCCCTCCTTTGCGTTCGGAAGCTTTGCATGTAAACACTTCCTATCTTACTGCTGTTGCAAATGATTATTCCTATGATGTTATTTATAGTAGAATGGTTAAGGCAATGGGAGATAAGGGAGATGTTCTTGTAGGTATTTCAACATCAGGAAACTCTACAAACATTATTTTAGCCTTTGATGAGGCAAAAGAGAAAGAAATGATAAGAGTTTCTTTTACAGGAAATGGAGGAGGAAAACTAAAAGAGAAATCAGATTATAATTTAGATATTCCTTCCAAAGATACTCCAAGGGTTCAGGAATGTCATATTATGGTTGGACACATACTTTGTGAATTGGTGGAGGCTGAAATGTTTCCACGATAGTTATAAATTTGTGATATGAAAAGAAGAAGAGAATATAAAACCTTGTTTTTGGATAGAGACGGAGTGATAAACGTTCGTTTGATGGATGACTATGTGAAAACTTGGAAAGAGTTTGAATTTGAAAAGGGAGTTTTAGAGGCCATAAGTATTTTTGCTAAGCATTTTGAAACAATAGTTATTGTAAGTAATCAGCAAGGAGTTTCTAAAGGGTTAATGAGTGAGGAGGATTTGATTTCAATTCATAATCAAATGAAAAAAGAAATTGAAGATAATGGTGGAAGAATAGATAATATATATTATTGTACAGCCTTAAGGAAAGAAAATCATTTTTGTCGCAAACCAAGAGTTGGTATGGGATTAAAGGCAAGAAAAGACTTTAGAAATATTCGTTTTAAGGATAGTATTATGGTTGGAGATACTTTGTCGGATATGCAGTTTGGAAAGAGCTTGAAGATGCAAACAATCTTTATTTCCGATTCTTTAGAAGATACAAGAAATAACCATAGGCTTATAGATAAGAGATTTGATAGTTTATTTGATTTTGCAAAACATATAGAAAATGAAAAGAAGAATTAGTTTATTATTGATTTTATTTTTCTTTGGCTTTGCTAAAGGAGACTTATTTTCACAAAATAAGATTGATGAAAAAGGAAGAAAGCAAGGCTATTGGTCAAAATCTGACAAGAACGGCAATAAAATTTATGAGGGTAATTTTAAGGACGATAATGAAGAAGGAGTCTTTACCTACTATTTTGAAGATGGTAAAACTATAAAAAACAAGATAGAATATAAGAATAAAGGAAGTTTTGCAAATGCTAAGTTCTTCAATAAGGAGGGTAGTGTTGTTAGTGAAGGTTTTTACATAAATAAGAAAAAAGATAGCCTTTGGTCTTTCTATGATACACAAGGAAATAAGATTGGAGAAGAAAGATATTCAAAAGGCAAAAAAAATGGAGAGTCTAATTATTGGGACAGGGATAATGTTTTGATTGAAAAGATAAGCTATAAGAATGATGTGAAGAATGGCTTATTTTATAAGAATACTTATGATAAAGGTTATTTCTATTTGACATTTAAGGATGATAAGAGAGATGGTATATATGAGGACTTTTATTATTTTCAAAAGATAAAAATCAAAGGATTATATAGAGATGACAAGAAGGAAGGAGATTGGAAATACTTTGATAGCATAGGAAATACAGTTAAGACTCAGGTTTGGAAAAAGGATATTTTGAAAAGTGAGAAGGTTAGGCTTGATTTAGGAAGAGAAGATATAATGGTAGAGACAAAGGATATAGCTTATTTCTATCAAACAGGTAAGCGATTGAAGGTTGTTTTGTTTTCTTCAAAGGAAATATCATGTATAAATAATATTGATGAACTAACCGACCTTTTGGGATTGGATAACTTTATTCAGCTAAATGGTAAGATGCAGTTATATTCTAATTTAAGAGCATTAAAAGGACTTGGTAACAAGGTTGGAGAAGATTATATAATCATTTTAGAACCCAAAACCCAATTAAAAGCTATTACCGACAAAGAAAGCCGAAAAGCCTTGGAATTATTCTTCTTAAAACAAGAGTTTTAGATTATGAAACTAAAAACAATAATATTAGCAATTGCTTTGGTGTTTTCTTTAAGTATATTTGCAGTGCCTGCAGATAAGACACCTATAACTATTAAGCAGCCTAATGGAAAAACATTGACTTTTATTCTTCAAGGAGATGAAAGGATAAATTGGGCTATTACTCTTGATGAATACTCTCTTTTGACTGATAAAAATGGGAATTGGGTTTATGCTATTTTGGATAAGAATGGAGATATGATTCCGTCTGATGTTTTGGCTTGTAATAAAGAGGAGAGAAGTAAGGAAGAGTTAGAGTTCTTAGAAAATATAAAACTTAATTTGTTTTATAGCCAAAAGCAAATAGACGTTCGTCTAAATCGTCAAAGCCAAGAGCTTAATGATAAAGAACAAAATACATTCCATTCAGAGAAAGCCAAGAAGAAAAGATGTTTAAGATGGTTTAGAAGAAAATCAAAATAGTTTAACTTTGGAAAAATATTGGAGTGATAGAAGAAAGTAATCAAGATATTATAATATACCAAAATAAAGAAGGTAATATTAAGTTGGATGTTCATTTGCAAGATGAAACAGTATGGCTTAATCGTCAGCAAATAGCAAGTTTATTCAACCGTGATGTAAAAACTATAGGTAAACATATTAATAATGTCTTTGAAGAAAGAGAATTAGACAAGAGTTCAACTGTCGCAAAATTTGCGACAGTTCAGTTAGAAGGGAAACGAGAAGTTGAAAGACTTATTGAATATTATAATCTTGATGTTATTATTTCTGTTGGTTATCGTGTAAAATCTATTGAAGGAACACATTTCCGTATTTGGGCAACAAAACGAATACATGAATACATTGTAAAAGGTTTTACAATTGATGACGAAAGACTAAAGCAAGAAGGAGGAAGGAGTAGGTATTTTGAAGAATTATTGCAAAGAATACGTGATATTCGAAATAGTGAAAGAAACTTCTATCAGAAAATTACAGATATCTATTCGACAAGTATTGACTATAAAAAAGATGTTGAATTAACAAAACATTTCTTTGCTACTGTACAAAACAAAATGCATTATGCTGTGCATGGAAATACAGCAGCAGAACTTATTCATAATAGAGCAGACGCAGATAAACCTTTTTTAGGATTAACGAATTTCAAAGGGAGTTACATAACACAGCGTGATGTTGGTGTTGCAAAAAATTATCTTTCAGAAGAAGAGTTAAAGCAGCTTAATCTTATTGTTTCAATGTATCTTGACTTTGCAGAATTACAAGCTACTAATGGCAGGGCAATGAAAATGCAAGATTGGATAAATAAACTAGATGACTTTTTACGAATAAGTGAAAAGGAACTTCTTAACAATAAAGGTAGTATTAGTCATCAGCAAGCATTAAATAAAGCTCATTTAGAATATGAAAAGTATCGTAAAGCTGAAGATATAAAGTATGTTTCAGACTTTGACCGAGAAATGAAAAGATTAAAACAAGAAATTGATTCTAAATAGCAACATTAAATTCTCTTAGAGCGTCATTTAAAGATGTTTTTGTATCGGTTGATGCTTTTCTTTTTCCAATAATCAATGCACAGTTTACATTATATGTTCCTGCTGGGAATTCTTTTGTTATACTTCCTGGTATTACAACAGAGTTTTCAGGAATATAAGCCTTGTATTCAACAGGTTCTTTACCACTAACATCAATTATCTTTGTTGATGCTGTTAGGGTAGTGTTTGCTCCCAAAACAGCTCCCTGGCAAACCCTTACTCCTTCAACAACAATACAGCGTGAACCTATAAAACAATTATCTTCTATTATAACAGGACTTGCTCCAACAGGTTCCAATACTCCTCCAATTCCAACACCTCCACTTAAATGTACATTTTTCCCTATTTGAGCACAAGAACCTACTGTTGCCCAAGTATCAACCATAGTTCCGCTATCAACATAAGCACCAATATTAACATAGGAAGGCATCATAATAACGCCAGAGGCTAAAAAAGAACCATAGCGAGCAATGGCATGAGGAACAACCCTTACTCCAAGCTTTGCGTAGTCTTTCTTTAATGGTATTTTGTCATAAAACTCCATTGGACCAACTTCAAAGGTTTTCATATTACATATAGGAAAATAAAGGATAACAGCCTTTTTAATCCAATCATTTACTATCCAATCTTTACCTTTTTGTTCAGCAATTCTAATTCTTCCCTTATCTAATTCTTCAATAATTTTTCTAATTGCATTTTGAGTATTACTATCTTTAAGTAACTCTCTATCTTGCCAAGCTTGTTCTATTAATTCTTTTTGCATAATGTTTTTATGGTATTTGATTTACAAAACTACATAAAAACTTATTATCTTTGCCAATTATTAATAAGATTTATATCCAAAAATGAAACATTATTTACTTTATTTCTTGCTTTTATTATCGTTTTCATCTTTTG
>CAYFWD010000075.1:0-6959 GCA_964346795.1 uncultured Bacteroidaceae bacterium | reverse complement strand
GCTGCTCCAAGTGCTACAACTTCGTCTGGGTTAACTCCCTTTGAAGGTGCTTTTCCGAAGAAGTCTTCAACAACTTTTTGTATTGCAGGAATACGTGTTGAACCTCCTACTAATATTACTTCATCTATATCTGACTTGCTTAATCCTGCATCTGATAATGCCTTACGACATGGCTCTAATGTTGCTTGTATTAAGCTATCTGTTAATTGTTCAAACTTAGCTCTTGTTAGGGTTTTAACCAAGTGTTGTGGTATTCCATCTATTGGCATAATGTAAGGAAGATTGATTTCGGTTTGAGTTGAAGAAGAAAGCTCTATCTTTGCTTTTTCTGCTGCTTCTTTCAAACGTTGTAAAGCCATTGGGTCTTTTCTTAAATCAACATTCTTTTCTGCCAAAAATTCTTCTGCCAACCAGTTAATTATCTTTTGGTCAAAGTCGTCTCCTCCAAGGTGAGTGTCTCCATTTGTTGATTTTACTTCAAAAACTCCATCTCCTAATTCAAGGATAGAAATATCAAATGTTCCTCCTCCAAGGTCAAAAACTGCCACGTGAACATCTTGTGATTTTTTGTCTAATCCATAAGCTAATGCTGCTGCTGTTGGCTCATTGATAATACGTTTTACCTTTAAACCAGCAATCTCTCCTGCTTCTTTTGTTGCTTGACGTTGTGAGTCACTAAAGTATGCAGGAACGGTAATAACTGCCTCTGTTACTGTTTGGCCAAGATAATCTTCTGCTGTATTTTTCATCTTTTGAAGTATGATTGCAGAAATCTCTTGTGGAGTATATAACTTTCCATCAATATCAACTCGTGGAGTATTGTTATCACTCTTTACTATTTTATAAGGAACCTGCTTAACTTCATTTTGAACCTTATCCCAGGTTTCTCCCATAAAACGTTTTATTGAAGATACCGTATTATGCGGATTTGTTATAGCTTGACGCTTTGCAGGGTCCCCTACTTTTCTTTCGCCATTTGCCATAAATCCAATTATAGAAGGTGTTGTACGTCTTCCCTCACTATTAGGAATAATGACAGGTTCGTTTCCTTCCATTACAGATACACAACTATTTGTTGTACCTAAATCTATTCCAATTATTTTTCCCATATTCTTAATTTATTTATTTGTTTCTTTAATATTTTAACTTTATAACTTCAACTCTATTTAGTCAATAAATATGCCATTAGAAAATAAACAAAATAAATCTGACATTATGTCATAAAAAAAGGTCATCACTCTATAATTGAATGATGACCTTTACGAAAGAAAGTAATTATCCAAGAGAGGTATTACTTACGATTTGGGTCACTAAATAAAACAGAATATTTTACATAGGAGCGAACATTTTCTCCATTTATTTTTGCAGGAGTCCATTTGCCAGGAATTGCAGAAATTACTCTTATGGCTTCTTGGTCAAGAAGTGGACTTGGGGTCCTATCTATTGTAAAGTTAGATGTTGTTCCATCTTTTTCTACAACAAATTTTACCACCACCATACCTTCAACTCCTGAACCAATTGCTTGTTTTGGATAAACAACATTTGCATAAATAAAATCAGAGGTTGCTTGTTTCCCTGCAGGCTCTAAAGCATAGGTATCTACACTTGAATAAATTGGTTCGTTTTGTTGAGCAAATAAACTCAATGACAGGGTTAGGGTAAAAATTATTACTACTAACCTAAGGATTGATTGAAACTTCATAATACTATTATTTTTTATCTATTTATTACTTATTTTTTTTCAAACTTTTTTCTCTCTTCACTATTATAAACAGCAAAAAAACAAAAAAAGTAAGTGAAAATATTATTTATTTGTCAAAATAAATGATATTGGCAACAGAAGTTGTTGTCTTACAGGCTGTCCCTTTTGCTTTGCTGGTTTCCATTTTGGCATAAGTTTTACTATTCTTACCCCTTCTTCTCCGCATCCTGCTCCAATATCTTTAATTGTTCTAATATCGGACAAGGTTCCATTTTTCTCAACAATAAAAGAAATAATCACTTTTCCTTCTATGTTTTTTTGTTTTGCCAAGGTTGGATACTTAATGTTTTCTGCTAAGAACCTATTCATTGCCTCAATACCACCAGGGAACTCAGCCTCATTTTCCACAACAGTATAAACAACATCAGAGTTATCTGTTTTCTTTTCTTGTGCATTAACATTTGATGTAAATGCAAATATCATTACAAGGAATGTAAATAATGATAAAGGTTTTAATAATTTATTCATAATATAATGTATAATGATTATTTTTCTTCTGTAGGTAAAGTAAATCTAACTGGTATAGTAAATTGTTGTCTTAAAGTTTTCCCTCTTTGTTTTGCTGGCTTCCAATTCGGCATTGACTTTATTATTCTTATAGCCTCTTCTCCACAACCATAACCAATATCTTTCAAAACCCTTACTTCGCCTATTGAACCATCTTTTTCAACGATAAAAGATAAAGTAACCCTTCCTTGTATTTTCTTGTCTAATGCCTCTTGAGGATATTTAATATTTTCATAAATAAATTTATTCATTGCATCATACCCCTCCATAAAATCATCTTCTCCTAAGAATACTGCAGACTCTTCCACAACAACAAAAACAGGCTCTTCATTATCTAACTTCTTCTCTTGTGCATTAACATTTGATGTAAATGCAAATAGCATTACAAATACTGCAAATAATGATAATTGATTAAAGAGTCTCTTCATAATATCGTTATAAAATTATATGGCAAAGGTAATAAAAAATACATTACTTTTGCAAAAACTTTTATTTTCTTATGGAACAAACTTTATATCCTCTAAAATTTATGCCTTTGTTTAAGGATAAGATATGGGGAGGAAACAAAATTAAAGATATTATTGGTATTGACTATTCTCCTTTAGAACGTTGTGGAGAGCTTTGGGTTTTGTCGGCTGTTGAAGATGATGAGACTCTTGTTGAGAATGGTTATCTGGCTGAATGTACTTTGAAAGAAGTTATTGAAATGTATGCCGATGAGCTTGTTGGCGAAAAATGCTACGAAGAATTTGGAGAAAACTTTCCTCTTCTTTTCAAGATTATTGACGCTAAAGAAAAACTATCTATCCAAGTTCATCCTGATGACAAACTGGCTCAAAGCAAAGGAATGAATAATGGGAAGACAGAAATGTGGTATATACTTCAAGCTGACAATAGCTCTGAAATTATTAGCGGATTTAACAAAAACGTTACAAAAGCTGAAGTAATTAATGGAATAAGAAATAAAAATATCTCCAACCTTCTAAACATTGAAAACACTGAAAAAGGAGATTTGTTCTTTATCCCTGCTGGAAGAATACATGCTATTGGCTCTGGGGTTCTTTTAGCTGAAATCCAACAAAGCTCCGATGCTACTTACAGGGTTTATGACTGGGACAGAAAAGATAATAACGGCAAAGAAAGAAAACTTCATGTTCAAGAGGCTTTGGAGGCTTTAGATTTTAGTGATGTTGGCATTAGTGCTAAGAGTAATTATGACTATATCCTCAACAAAACCTCAAATTTAGTTTCAACTCCATTCTTTACAACAAATGTAATCCATATAACCGAAAGCTTAAAGAAAGATTATTCTATGCTTGATAGTTTTGTGGTGTATCTTTGCATTGAAGGAAGCGGCATTATTCATTCTCTTGGACATCAAATACCTTTGCTATCGGGAGAAGCTATCCTTATCCCTGCTATTGCAGAGGAGACAATAATTCAGCCAAATGGATTAATAAGTATTTTAGAAACATACATTTTATAATAATTTAATAATTAATGGTTAATGATTAACTCTTAGAGTTTAATTTTTAATTTAATAATAGAAATAGATATGGCATTAATAAAATCAGTACAGGGAAAGAAACCTGTTTTTGGGAAAGACTGCTTTTTTGCAGAAAACGCAACTATAATTGGCGAAGTTCTCTCAGGAGACAACTGCTCTTTTTGGTTTAACTGCGTTGTAAGAGGAGATGTTCACTATATCAAAATGGGAAACTATGTGAATGTTCAAGATGGTGCTTGTATTCACACAACTTACAAAACAGCTCCAACAAATATAGGCAACTTCGTTTCTATTGGACACAACGCCATTGTTCACGGATCCACCATTAAGGATAATGTTTTGATTGGAATGGGAGCAATTGTTATGGACGGATGCGTTATTGAAAGCAATTCTATTATTGCTGCTGGAGCTGTTTTGTTGGAGAATACCCATGTTGAAAGTGGTTCTGTTTACGCAGGAGTACCTGCCAAAAAGGTAAAAGATATTGACCCAGAACGCTTAGAAGACACTGTCAAAAGGATTGCAAATGCATATCCAAGCTATGCTGCTTTGATAGACAAAGATTAAAAGACAAGAAAACAAAAACTTGTTTTCTACAACCTAAAAACTTCGTTTTTCTAACACTAAACGAAGTTTTCACGACATCAAAACGAAGATTTAGTGAAACGAAATGGCATCTCATGACAACGAAATGCCATTTCATCAATAAGGAAATGCCATCTCGTTGGAATGAAATGGCATTTCGTCCTCGTCAAAACGAAGATTTAAGGTCGTGGAATCTTAGTTTTAATTTGCAATTACTTCGTTTTATTCTCCTAAAGACTTTGTTTGTTTAAGCTTAAGTTGAATTTATTTTATGTATTGTTTCCTTTACAAGAAAGAAAAAAGCCAACCCTAATTTTAGAGTTGGCTTTCTTGTTTTTATATTTTATATTACTATTTCACTACAACGATTTTCTTTATTGTAACATTAGTATTTTCTCCAAATATTACCCAATAAGTTCCACTTCTCATTGAAGAGGTGTTGATTTCAAATGAGGTTTGTCCCTTATTGATTGTTGAAGTAGCTAAAACTTGACCTTTTAAGTTTATTACCTTAACTGGGATTTCTGATTTTGCTCCTTGAGGGATTTCTAATTTGGTGATATTTTGTGCTGGATTAGGGTAGAACTCTCCTAATTCAATTGTCTTTATGTCTTCCATACAATCTATACCAATATAGTCACCATTTCCATTTACTTGTGTTCCGTAAATAAAAGTATAGTATCCTTTTGGTGCTGTATAAGGTTTATTGATGGTTTTTCCATTATTACTTGTTGCAGAAATATAATATTCAATTGTATCAGCTTCTACATTAGGGTTGATTGGAATAACAGCATCGTAAATGTTTCCATCATAAATATTCATGTCTTTTTCATTCCATTCTGTTTCTCCCTTTGTTCTATAATATAATTTAGTACTTGCTATTCCACTTTTGTTTTGAGCTAATGCTGTTAGCCAAACTCCATTTGAAGGATTGTCAGTTGTGTTTTGCCAACGAATTGGATAGTGGTAAATTCTAACAGGGTTTTCGGCTGGAACTTGTTTTGTTATACAGTGTATTGCTCCTCCATATCCATCAAACTCTCTTACGTCAATTTCTACAAAGTCATAACCAGGATATGCTTGTTTCATTTTTTCTATTGCTGCCATATTGCCTGTAACATCTCCATTAGTTCCATTATAGAATACTGGTTGCATTATTGCTCCATTTACAAATGTATGATTTGCAAAAGAACGAGTATAATTCTTATGATATTCTGATTGGGATGTGTACCATGCTCCATTATCTTTTGCAGGAAGAGGAATACGAGTATTATGATATTTGTGACCGTAAGGAGTTCTTGTGTACATACTTGTTATTGAATCCATATTGCTTTCAACCTTAATTGGGTCAGATAAGTTAGCCATTACATCTGGATGCTTAACAGAAACGAAAGTTGCTTCATCTACCATATCTGCATAAAGGTCAATATGTCCTGTTCCTCCATCATATTTAAGGTCTGGCAAAACAATACAACGTTCCAAATTCATTAAATGAGTTAAACTATCAACTACTTGCTGTTTGCTTAGAGGAGTTTTGTTAATCATTCCTAGTTGGCCTGTAGATGTAAGATAATATAAACCATAGGTGTCTGCATTAAGGGAATAAACTGCTGCTGAAGTAAATAGAGTTCTAAGACCATCTACTAAAATATTACCTCCTTCATATTCAATAGTACTAGTATAGACAGGAAAGCCTGCTTGTTCTCCTATTTTCTTTGCTATCAAATCATCTAATGGTCTTCCTCCATAATATTCAAAATCCATAAAGCCAATATCATCGTTTTCTCCGTAATAGAAAGCAACAGGACCGCAATCTCTATACCAGAATGAATTACCAGGATTAATAAAGAAACGATAATTTGTAAGAGGCATTCCCTTTTGACTCATATCTTGTAAAATCAAAGTTGAATCACTTGCATTCCAAATATTAATCCATACTTGGGTGTATTGTTGAATACCATTTGCTAATTTTCTAAATACATTTGTAAAATTATCATTTCCTAAATAAGGAACAGAGTAAACATCCACTAATGTATTTCCATTATAAGCAACACCTTTTCCTTCAAATATTTGTTCTGCATCTTGACCTCCAGAAACTGTTCTTGTAATATAAGGCCAGGTCATCATTACTGCTTGAACTTCATCAAACTCTCCAGGATAAATCATATCAGAAGGAACATCCAAAGGAGCTTTTGAATTATTATTGTTTGTAGCCTTAGTTATAATCTCTGCCTTTAAGCTTTTCTTTAAAGGAATTCTTGTGTGAACATTTTTAAAATATTCTTTGTAAGCATCGTTAGGAGCATGTTTTATTTCCTCTAAAGTTGCTTTTTTCAAAGCTTCAATTCTTGCATTATCAACTTGTGAAAATGCATTTATAGTTAAGGCAGATATAACAATAACTATTGTAAGTAATCTTTTATTCATATAAGTTTGTTTTATTATTTTTTCAAAAGGAGTGGCAAAGGTAAGAATTTTCTTTTAATCTACAAGTGCTAAACCTATATTTCTTTTATAAAAAAAGAGGTATTAGATTTTAGCAAACAAAAAAAACGCCCAGTAAATACTTTACTGAGCGTTTAATAGTTTCTGGCAGCA
>CAYFWD010000074.1:0-7577 GCA_964346795.1 uncultured Bacteroidaceae bacterium | reverse complement strand
AAACCATCAGTAATACGTTGAGGACAAACAACAGGAGTACGTGTTCCAATACGTATGATTTCTACGTGAGGAATTTCTCTAAGGCGTTGGATAATGGATTCTAACATTTTGTCGCTAACCATTAAAGCATCACCACCAGAAAGCAACACGTCTCTAACTTGAGGAGTTTTGGCAATATAGTCAATAGCTTTTTGAATTCTATCAGATGGACTTTGAGCATCTTTTTGACCTGCAAATCTTCTTCTTGTGCAATGACGACAATACATTGAACACATATCTGTTATCAAAAACAAAACTCTATCAGGATAACGATGAGTTAAGCCTGGAACAGGAGAGTCTTCATCTTCACTAAGAGGGTCCAATAAGTCTGCATCAGCCAAGTTTAATTCTGCAGCTGTAGGAATAGCTTGTTTTCTTACAGGACAATTAGGGTTATTAACATCAATTAAAGATAAGTAGTATGGAGTTATTGCCATACGTAATGTCTTTAGAGATTTCATTACACCTTCTTCTTCCTTTTTGGTTAGGCGAATGTACTTCTTTAATTGGTCAATATTCTCTATTCTGTTTTTTACTTGCCATTTCCAATCGTTCCAATCATTGTCTGAAACCTCTGGAAATAATTCCTTTCTTCTATTTACTTGCATATAATAATTGTTTTTTTGTGAAGCCATTAGTAAATCAAATGACTTAATATCCTAATAAAAAACTGCAAGTAGAACAAAATCTACTCACAGTTTTTAAATTTTATATCTATTTTCTTAAGCGTAAAGCTCAGTAAAAATGTTTCTTAGTTTTTCTGATTCACGAAGAAGTTGAAGAGTTATTTCAGCGTGTCCACGAGTATAACCATTTCCAACAATCATTGTAACGTCAGAACCTACTCCTTCAGCACCCAATGCAGCCTTTGTAAAGCTTGTTGCCATTGAGAAGAAATAAACTACACCTGTATCTTTTGTGCAAAGAATAGAAGTCATTTCGGTGTCAGGAATATTAACGTTATTAATTGTAACGTCAGCCATTTTTCCGCCAGTAAGTTCTTGAATTTTTTGCATAACAGGAACTGGTTGAGTTGCATCAGCAGAGAAAACGTAGTCACAGAAACCTAATTTCATAAGTCTATCTGTTGATTTTTGGCTATGAGTTAGTCCAATAACTTTTCCTGTAACTCCAGCACGTTTCTTTGCTTCATAGCAGCAAAGCATACCAGACTTTCCACCAGCACCAATAACTAAAACATTATCGCCAGGTTTTACCAATTTTGCTGTTTGAGCAGGAGCACCAGCAACGTCTAATGCAGAAAGAGCTAAGTTTTCAGGTAAGTCAGAAGGAATTTTTGCATAAATTCCACTTTCAAACAAAATAGCTTTTCCGTCAATATCAACTTGGTCAACATCTGGACGAATATCTTTTATTTTGTCAATACGTAAAGGAGTAAGAGAAAGAGAAACTAATGTTGCAATCTTATCACCAACCTTAAGGTCAGTTTTTCCAATAAGAGCATCACCAATTTTTTCTACTGTACCTAATAGCATTCCACCAGAACCAGTAACAGGGTTTCTATGTTTACCTTGTTTTTCAACAATACCCATCATAATTTCAGCAATTTTAGCCTTGTCGCCACCTGCTTGTTCTTCAATTTGAGTGAAAGAAGCACTATCAACATTTAGAGTTTGAACATCAATAAGGATTTCATTATCGTAGATTTCATCCATATTATTGTCAATTTTGTTAGCTGGTTGAGGTAATACTCCTTTTGGTTCCAATACACGGTGTGTACCGTATTTACATCCTTTTTTCATATATTTCAATTTGTTGAGTTCATTATTTTTTGCATTTTTTCAAGGCAGAACTCTATTAAACCTTGAAAATGCCATTATTACTATATTTTAAACTATTATGCTAAGGGCATAATTCAGTCTGCAAAATTAGTTAATTACCACTAAATAAACAAGAGTATGAATAAAAATATTATATTTTTACACAAAAAAAAGGAGCAAGAATAAGTCCTGCTCCTTTTATTATGTATCTTAAATATTAAATTTTAGAAGAAATAACGTAATCCAACTCTAAATCCAGAATTTAATTGAAGATTAAAATTACCGTAAACTGTTTCGTCTGATGCTAATGGTGCTGGGTCATCAACAGATACTTTAAAGTTAGAGTAAGAAATTTCTCCTAAAGAAAATGTTAATGCTATATTTTTATTCACGTTGTAGTTAAAACTTAAAGGCATAATACCTACTCCAAAAGCAAAAGCGCTAAATGTAAAATCTTCTACTTTATCATCTATAATGTTATAGAATTGATTATTTGCACCTCCAAATCCCAAAGTGACGAATAATTCAGGAGTATATTGGAATTTGTCACTAATTTTTAGGAAATAGATTGCAGAAGGAGTAATGCTAAATAAGTTTGTATAATCATTTACTTTTTTGTTATTAAAAGTTCCTGTCCAATCTCTACTTCTGTCATAGCCTAATCCAAGACCAACAGCAAGATTATCTATCACTTTGTAGTGGAAAGAAGCACCAACTCCAAAAGTACTCCAGTCTTGTAAAACTGTTTCTGTTGTGTTGTTGTTAAATACTGTAGTTCCGGTACTGTTGTTTGTGTTAAATCCTAAATTACCAGTTACAAACATTTTGCCACTTTGAGCAAATGCGAAAGTTGATGTTAAAATAACAGCAACTAAGATAATTAAATTCTTTTTCATGATGTTTTCGTTTTTAATTATTAAATGGTTTAATTTTAATATCTTTTACTCCTAAAACTAAAAGATGTTACAAAAGTACAAACAAAAAACGACCTAATGTTAAGTTTATGTTAATTATTTATCAACATGAAAATGTTAGTATTAGAGTAATCCGAGTAAGTTTAGAATAAATAATGATAAAATTAAAGGAACAAAAAACCTTACTGTTCCATAGTATAGCTTAAAACTACTATTCATTATAGTTCCATTATTTGTAAACTGATTCCTTACTAATTCTTTGTCTGCAAACCAGCCAATAAATAAGATTATTAATAAAGCACCAATAGGCATAAGGATTTTATCAGCTAAATCATTTAAGAAATCAAATAAGTTTTTACCCAAAAGCACAATTGGAGAATTTTCAACTTGAGAATAAGCACAAAGAATAGCTAATAGGAAAACAGCTATTGATATAATTAGTATTGATTTTGTTCTTGAGAGCTTAAATTCTTGAATAGCAAATAAACAAATAGGCTCCAACATAGACACTGAAGAGGTTATGGCAGCAATAAACACCAAGAAGAAAAATAATATACCAAATATATTACCAAAAGGCATCATAGAAAATACCAAAGGTAAGGTTTCGAAAATCAAAGTAGGACCAGAGGTAGGCTCAATGCCAAAGGTAAATACACCAGGGAATATAGCAAATCCAGCTAATGTAGCAACCGTTAGGTCAGCAAGCCCAATACTTAGAGCAATTCCAGAAAGAGAGGCTTTTTGTTTTATGTAAGAGCCATAGGTTATCATACAGCCCATTCCCAAACTCATAGAAAAGAAACTTTGACCAATTGCAGCCAAAATGGCTTTTAATCCCAATTTGCTAAAATCAGGTTTTAGAAGGAAGTCCATAGCTTTTGAAAATCCAGACAAAGAAGTAGAGTAAATAAAAAGTAAGAGAATAATAACTAAAAGCATAGGCATAAGAATTTTATTAACTCTTTCAATACCTTTTTGAATACCACCAATTACAATCCCTACAGTTAGAATAATAAAAACTCCAGCGGCAAGTGTAGGTTTCCAACCTGAATTAATGTAGGAAATAAAATTATTATGTATTACTTCAGCATCTTTCCCCGTAAAACCAGATGTGAGAGAAGTTTGAATAAAAGATATTGCCCAACCTGCAACAACAGAATAGAAGCCATAGATTAGGAAAACAGTAATTATACCCATTAGCCCAACAAGAGACCAAATTTTCTTTTTTGAAAGCTCCTTAAAAGCCCCATAAGCATTCTTACCTGTTGAACGTCCGACAATAAACTCACTTATCATAATAGGGATTGCAATTGTTAGACTGCAAAGAATATAAACAATAATGAAGGCAGAGCCTCCATTGTTTCCAGCTAAATAAGGGAATCTCCAAATATTTCCAAGACCAATTACACTTCCTCCAACAACAGCAAGAGTCCCAAACTTAGAGCCAAAGGTAACCTTGTTTTCCATAAAAAAATAATTTGATTATAACTTTAAATGATTATTGCAAAAGTATGCAAAAATATTTAAAAGTAATAATCAAATTACTCTTTATTTTAATATATTATCTGGCTGAATTCTACCCTTATTACAACAGAAGGGATATTGCTTGTTGTGAAAGAATATTTAAAATTACCATTAATATCAAATACAAAAACTTTTCCGCTTGAAGCAAATGATGTTGCATCTGTCAAATAAACTTCATTATAAATATTATCAACATTTACTCCATAAGGGCTAACGATTTGAGAAAGAACATCTGGAGTTGTGATAAAGTCAGAAGAAGTTTTTGTTGTGTAGTTGTAAGTTTTAATACTTGCTTGCATTGCAATATAATCATAATTAACATAAAGAATGTTGTTTCCAATTACATCAAAATTACTCATTGCAACAATGTTTGTGGATTCAACTTCATTATTTGTTGTATTAATTGTAACAAAAGCATTTGGGACATCACTGTAGTTACCTCTAACAATTAAACCAACACGATTTTCACCAATTGGTTTAATGAAAGCAGGATTTAACCCAACATCAATTTTCTTGGTTTCGGTCATTGATTGAGCATCTACAACAGAAACTGTTCTATCGTAGCCAACAGAAGTGTTCCAATCCAATCCTCCTGAATTAGTAACATAAAGATTTCCGTTTAAATAGCAAATATCTTCCGGATTACGACCAACCTTAACCTTTCTTCCAACAGAAAGAGATTGTGGATTAATTTCAAGAACATATCCATCAACTGTACATAAATATACCATTGTAGAACTTTGAGTTAAACGAGAAGGTTTCCTGTTTGCTCCCTGTTCATCAACAATTGGAATTCTTTTAATTAGCTTTCCAGTTTTGCTATTCAAAACATTAACACTTGCAGAGCCTTTTACAGAAATGAAAAGTTTATCTCCAACCAATTCCATATCATTTCCCACATCTCCCAAGCCTTGATTGTTTATTTTATCAAAGATATCTACAACTTCATTATTTAGTAAATTGTAGTGAAGTAAGGAAGAATTATTCATTCCGTCATTTCCTTCACAAAGAACAAAGATTCCGTTAGGAAGGTTTTGAGTTGTAGAAGGATTATCATTATTATTATCGTTCTCATCCTTGCAGGAAGTGAAACCAAAGCTTAATCCTAAAATGATTAAAGCTAAAATCCATTTTGTTTTTTTCATTATAAATCCATTTTTAAATTAATACGAAATTGTCGTTGGGGCATTGGATAGTTACGAACTACCTCATATTGCACTCCAAACAAATTAAGACATGATAGGCCTATATTTATCTTATTTTTTTTCAAAAAGAAATCCTTAGAAAGTGTTATAGAGTGATCTTGATATGGCTTTAGCATATTTCTATCAATGTTTTCAGCAAGTGCATAGCGCTTACCAACAAAATTAATAGTATATGAAAGGTCCATTAATGGATGAGTAATATTCAAAAAGAATGAACCAGAGTGAACAGGAGTATAAGGAATTTGATGATTAAAGGTTAGTGCTTTTGAATCTGAAACATCTGTGGCTTTTTGATAAGAATAGGTTGCCCTAAGGTTTAAATCCAAAGAAAAAGGAAGGTATGTTCTGAAAGAAGATTGAATATCCAATCCTTTTATTTCAACTCTACCATAGTTAATGATTGACCAAACAAATAAATTTCTTTGAGGAACGACAATAATTTTATCTTCTACATTATTATAATAGGCATCAATGGAAAGAGAAATAAAACTTGATTTGTAAGACTCAAAATTCTCAGAAAATTCTGTATGAATATTCCATTGCTTGGCTTTTTCTGGCTCAAGTGATGCAAAACTTACCCTATTAAAATATAAATCGTTGAAGGAAGGCATACGAAATACATCCTTATAAAAGGCACTTATGGTAAAGGTTTCTTCCCATGTGTAACCAATTGAAAGAAAAGGAGAGAAGTGGCTTTTAGTTTTTTGAGTCTTTTCTTTATCTTCATAATCCAAAACATAGTTGTGCAAAATATTAGCATTGATTAGCAGTTTGGAATTATTGAAAAGCAGACTTAAAGCAGAGATTGAAGATGTTCTATTTGCTTTTGAATAGAAGGAAGAAGGAGCATACAAATTATTAAGAAAAATATCGTTGCTAAGAGCTAAAGTTAAATTTTTCACAAGTAAATAGGAAGCAACATTATTCAAATAGTATTCCCTTTGATAATATTTATCGCTTTGGAAACCTGAAAGATTTAAGGTTTTTGGGTCAAGAAAATGAGAGAAAGAGTAGAGTGCTTTTGCATGATTGCGATAGGAAAGACGTTTATTGAAGTTATGTGTGAATATACTCTGCAAAAAGAAGTTTTCATCCCAAAGTCTTTGTGAAGAATTCAAATAGTAGAGAGTTGTACTCATTGGTAAACCTCTTTCAGAATAGAAATAATAAGCCTTTATCTTTAAATCTGTTTTAGAATTGAAGCTTGCAAAGGCATTCCATTCTCCTCTAAATCCAAAATAATCGGAATTTTTTCTGATTTCCTTAGATGTGGAGTCATTTTCACTAAATCCATAACGAAGCAAATAAGGATAATTCCCCTTTGTGTTTTGAATATCCAAATCAACCCATGAAGTCCATATGTTATTTACCTTATAAGCCAAATTCAAATCCAAATTACCATAATTAAAAGAGCCATAAGAAGTTTTAATTGATGCATTTATTCTTTGTAAGCTATCAAACAGTGGTTTTTGAGTTTCAATTAAAAACACATTTGCAAAGGCTAAGGCTCTTGCAGTTTGAAGCATTGAGAAGGATTGACCATTAAAAAGATTAATTGCTTTAATGTTTCCAGAAGAAAACTTACCCAAGTCAACCTGTCCTGTTTGAAAATCAGTAACACTAACTCCATCGTAAACCACAGCACTATGTCCTGAACCCAAACCTCTCACAGAGATTGTCTTTAATCCACCAACACCACCATAATCTCTTACGCTAACTCCAGCAATATACTTTGCCATATCGCCAACAGAAATAAAAGGTATTTTTTTAATAACTGTTGAATCTAAAGCGGAGGAAGATTGTTTGGAAAGAGAGTCTTTGGAGAAGGAATCAGTAATTTTCACCTCATTAAGCATAATGCTTTTAATGGAATCCTTTTCTTGAGCCAATGAAATTAGTGGCGACAAAAATACAAAGAGTAATAAACCTGATAAAAATGTTCTAATCATAATATTTTAGACTCTTTCCTCGAGAGTACATAAAAAGTTAATAAACACTATTGGCAGGTCTTCTGACTTACTCCCAAGCATTCTGCCTTCCCAAATCAATATAAATTCAGTGGCAAAAGAACTAATGCTTGCTAAACTAAAGGAGCTTACAGCAGCGGGACTGTT
>CAYFWD010000073.1:835-7627 GCA_964346795.1 uncultured Bacteroidaceae bacterium | reverse complement strand
GGGCAAAAATACAAATTTTATCGGAAACGAAGTTTTATTTTATTAGAATAAGGTTTTATTTTGGAAAGATGTAGGTCTATTATACTAAAAGATGTACATCTTTTGGTAAGAAAGACGTGCATCTTTTTATTTTTAAGAATTTCTGTAATTAGCTTGTTAGTAAAAAACTCTTACATCTATAAATAGAGTTTAGTTTTTCAAAGATACAAAATTTATTTCAATTACAATTATAATTCTTATTATTTTTTTTATTTTAGAATAGAGCTTTTGTTTATTTCTTTAATAGACCATTATAAACCTTATCGTTTTTTATTATTGAAATTGCTTTTTGCAAGCCTTCGTCTGTATCTTTTATTGATTGGTAGTAATAGTTGATTCCATAAAGGTTTCGTGCTATCATTGCTTTTAGAGTTGCTTCAATATAAACATCTGACTTTTTCATCATCTCAGCCATTTTCTTATCTTCATTTTGTGCTTTCTCTACAATTGTTTTCAATAACTCAGGATTATTTAAAAGCTCTTTTGCATAGGTTTGATATGATGTGTAGTTGGGTTTGGTGGTGTCTTTTACTTGTTCTAAAAGATACATTCCAACCATTTGATTTACCCATTCTTTCTTAATTTCATTATGTTCTACACCTTCCTTTTGAGCATAGTGGGTAAACTTCTGCATTAAGTTAAGTGAAGGGTAAGCCTTATTGAAGTCTTCAAAGGTTGGGTATTGTTTTAAAAAACTCTCTCTATTCTCCTGAGCCCACTCCATTGTGAAATTGTTGAATATTCCTTTGGAACGCAGGTTGATAAGATAATCTGACGCTCTTGAAGTGTCTATTGGTACAAATACATCTGGCATTATTCCTCCTCCTCCATATACTATTCTTTGGTTGGAGGTGGTGTATTTGAGAGAGTCAGGAAACTTTATTGAGTCTGGGGTTATAAGTTCTTTATGCTGGTATCTCTTCATATAGTCATTATAGTATGCTTCCAAGCCGTCTTCCCATGGTTTTTGTATGCAACGTCCACTTGGGGTGTAGTAACGAGAGGTTGTAAGTCGTATTTGTGAACCATCAGGAAGGTTGAATGGTCTTTGTACTAATCCCTTGCCAAAGCTTCTCCTGCCTACTATAACTCCCCTGTCCCAATCCTGAACGGCTCCACTAACTATTTCACTGGCTGAGGCTGAGGCTTCATCAATCAATATTACAAGTTTTCCTTTCTCAAATTCTCCCTTTGTCTGGCTTTTGAAATCATAGCGTGGGGAAGATACTCCTTCGGTATAAACCAATATCTTATCTTCTGAAAGAAATTCATCGCTTAACTTAAAGGCTACATCAAGATATCCTCCTCCATTTCCTCTGAGGTCAAAGATTAGTTCTTTCATTCCCTGTTTTTTTAAGTCTCTTATTGCCTTCAAGACTTCGTTATGAGAATTTTGTGCAAATCTGTCCAAACGTATATAGCCAAGAGTTTTGTCTAACATAAACCATGTATCCACGCTTGTGATAGGGATTTTATCTCTAATAATATCAAATACTATTGGTTCTTTTCTTCCTCTTCTCTCAATTGTAACCTTTACTTTCGTTCCTTTAAGTCCCCTTAAATTCTTAAAAACCCAGTCATTTTTTATACTGTCTCCTGTTGCTACCTTGTCATCTACCTTTATTATCTTATCCCCTGGCATAACTCCAAGCTTTTCTGATGGTCCACCACGTATAACATCTACTATATGAATGGTATCTTTCATTATCTGAAACGAAACTCCTATACCATCAAAATTTCCTACAAGCGGTTCATTCATTTTTTCCACATCATCTTTTGAAATATAAACTGAATGAGGGTCCAATTCTTTTAACATATTTACTATGCCTTTTTCTACAATTTTTTTCATATCTGGCTTTTCTGCATAGTAGTATCTTATCATATTCAAAGTGAAAGACATCTTGTTGTCAGTTGCCAAAAGTTCATTTCTATCTATACTTTGAGCTGAGAGAAAAGAAGATATTATTAAAAATAAATAAAAAATAATTTGTTTCATACAATAATTTATTTGAATTTTCGTTTTATATTTGCAAAATTAATATTTTAATTAATACATCAATGAGTATATACGCAATTATCATTATTATTACTACTATTCTTACCTTTATTGGGCTCTGGAAAATATTTCAAAAAGCTGGTAAAAAAGGCTGGTATAGCATAATTCCTTTTCTTAACGTTTGGATATCTGTAAAAATTATAAATAAAAAGTTTTGGTGGTTTATTTATTGCCTTATACCTTTTATAAACATCTTTGTTGCAATGCTTATCATTATTGAAATAATGAAGTGTTTCAAGAAAAATGGATTATTAATTCAGATTGCTGGGGTTCTGTTTCCTTTTATTATCTTGCCCTGGCTTGGATTTTCAAAGAAAGAAACCTACACTCACCCTTCGGAACTTCCAAAAATAAAACATTCCTCCGTTAGAGAATGGGTTGATGCTATTTTGTTTGCAATAATAGCTGCATCAATAATTAGAATGTTTGGTTTTGAAGCCTACACCATTCCTACCTCTTCAATGGAGAAATCTCTTCTTGTGGGGGATTATCTTTTTGTCAGCAAGGTTGCTTATGGTCCAAGAGTACCAAACACTCCAATAGCATTCCCACTGGTTCATCACACCATACCTCTTCTTAATGTCAAGTCTTATGTTGAGTGGGTTAAGTTGGATTATCATCGTTTCCCTGGATTTGGAAAGGTTAAGAGAGGTGATAATGTTGTGTTTAACTTCCCTGATGGTGACACACTCTCTACTGCTTATCAAAGTGCTGACAGTTATTATAGCTTGGTAAGAAAATATGGTATGGACAGGGTTTGGAACTCTCCACAGGAGTTTGGACAAATCATTACCCGTCCTGTTGATAAAAGAGAAAACTTTATAAAACGTTGTATTGGACTTCCTGGTGAAACCATATCTATTGAAAATCAAATTGTATATATTAACGGTAAGCCTATTGAAAGTCCAAAAGACTATCAGATAACCTGTAAGATAGAAACCCAAAACCAAGCTTCATTGAATGAGAAAGAATTGTTAAATATAGGTATTTCAAAGGAAGATATGGATATGATGTACTTGTCGTACTATATTAATTTAACAAAACCTCAGATTGAAATCCTTTCTTCTACTCCTTATGTTTTGGATATTATACCTTTGCATAGTGAAGAGGTTACCTATTCTGCCTTTACCAAACTGCCTTGTAAGCTTATATTTCATCCAGAACTGGTTGACAAGGCATCTGTTTTGAATATGGCAGGTGTTGACAGCACAGAGATAAGTAACGCCATAAACTACCCTACCCTTCCGTTGACGGAAGAATTAATAGGAAAAATAAAAAAATTCCCTTATGTTAAGTCCATAACTCCTATTACAAGCATTAAGGGATATAGAGAAAAGAACCTCTTCCCTTACGATGAAAGTTTGGACTGGAATGTGGATAATTACGGACCTGTCATTATTCCTGAGAAAGGTATGAAGGTTGAACTCACCCCTTCCAATATTGCACTTTATAAGAGAGCTATAACTGCATTTGAAAACAATACCTGGGAAGAAAGAAATGGTAAGATATATATAAATGGAAAAGAAACCACATCTTATACTTTTAAGATGGACTATTATTGGATGATGGGAGATAATCGTCATAATTCGGCAGACAGCAGATTCTGGGGATTTGTTCCTGAGGATCATATTGTAGGTAAGGCATCCTTTGTGTGGTTAAGTCTCAATAAGGACAGGAAATGGTTTAACAAAATAAGATGGAATAAATTATTCAGAATAGTAAAATAAATAATAATAAAATAACAATTTAAAACAAAGAGAAATGAAAATATTAAGAAACTTAACAATACTATTGGCTGAGGGTGATTTGAACTTAGGACCGATAGTAAAATCCTTCCTTGAAAAAAATGACTTTAATGTGAAGTTGGTAACCGATGGCTCCACTGCACTTAATTTATATAAAACAGAAAATATTGACTTTGTCATACTGGAAACATCATTAAATTTGATTGATGGTTTTGAGGTAGCAAAGGAAATTAGAAATTTGAACAAGACAACCCCTATTGTATTTATTTCTGACCATCACAAAACAACTAATGATATTGTTAGGGGATTTGAATTGGGTGCTGATGATTACATAACAAAACCTTTCTCTATGGATGAGGTCCTATGCAGAATACAAGCTATTGCAAGACGCTCCATTGCTATTCGTCCTGAGGATAATATATTTGAAATTGGAGAATATTATAAATTTGACTCTAATCGTCGTGTGTTATCATTTAAAGGAAATACTCAAAATCCAGAAGCAGAAGAGATTAAACTTACTGGAAAGGAAAGTGATTTGTTGAAGATTTTCTGTTTGAATATGAATCAAACAGTTGATAGAACTCTTATTCTTCAAAAGGTATGGAGAAATAATAATTACTTCAATGCAAGGAGTATGGATGTTTATATAACCAAGCTTAGAAAATACCTAAACCATGATCCTAATGTAAAATTAGCCAACCAGCATGGAGTAGGTTTTAGACTTGTTGTATACAAATAAAACTTAACATTTAACATAAAAAAGAAAAGGGAGCCATCAAGCTCCCTTTTTCATTTACAAACAAATTATATTTTATGAATACAATTATTATTTTATTAATAAAGAATTATAGTTTTGAAGTGATTCCAAACAATTTGTTTTAACATTGATGAAATCTGTTATTCCTTGATTTTTGAACTCTTCAATATGTTCTACTGGATTTCCTGCAACAATAATATGATTTACCTTTCCTTTTAAGACAGGAGTTGCCTGAGCAACCAAATCAACATATTCTTCATCGGAAGAACATAGAACAACTATATCAGCTTTTGAATCCAAAGCAGCCTTAGCTCCACTCTCTGGGGTATCGAAACCAGGGTTATCAATTATCTCATAACCTGCCACAGCAAAGAAATTAGTAGCAAAACCAGCTCTTGCCTTACGCATTGCTAAATTACCATAAGTTAATAGGAATACTTTTGGTTTATGGCTTGATTTCTCTACATCCAATCTTAAATTTTCAAAAGGTTCTGACAAACGATTACAATTCAAAGTTTTTATCTCATTTGCAGGATTTTCGTAACCATGACAAAGAACTTCCAATTTAGAAGACATTTCTTCATTTTGGTTTGGATATTGATTTGTTCCCAAAATTGTTGTCTTACGCATAGCAACTTCTTTTGATCTCTTTTGAGAAGTCTTTTCTATCTCATCTTGAATATATCCTTGCTTAATAGCTTTGAGGAAACCACCCTTTTCTTCTATATCCTTAAATATATCCCAGGCAGCAGAAGCTATTGAATGTGTCAAGTTTTCAATATAGTAACTACCAGCAGAAGGGTCTACAACCTTATCAAGATAAGACTCTTCCTTCAAAAGCACTTGTTGATTGGAAGCTATCCTACGAGAAAAATCATCACTTTCCTTAAAAGCACAATCAAAAGGATAAACCGAAATAGAATCAGCACCTGCAATAGCACTTGACATTGATTCGGTTGTGGTTCTTAACATATTAACATAAGGGTCGTAGATTGTTTTATTGTAGAAAGAGCTTTGAGTTGCAACAAACAAATCATAAGCACTATCGCACTGAGGATTATACTGCTTAACAATTTTTCCCCACAACTCTCTTGCGGCTCTTATCTTAGCTATCTCCATAAAATAATTACTTCCTGTTGCAAAAGAGAACACAGTACGGTATCCAACAGAATGAGAAGGAATATTATTTTTGGTAAGCATATACATATATTCATTAGCGGCAGAAAGAGTATAAGCCAACTCCTGAACTATGGAAGCACCAGCATTATTAAATATATGACCATTAACCACAATCATATCAAAATTAGGAATATTTTCCTTAATAAAATTCATTAACTGAACTGCCTTAGAGGCAATCTCTTCTTCTGAGCAGCAAAGCTTCCCTGTGTAAAGAGAATAAACATAGGGGTCAAAATTAATTGAACCATAAACATTTTTGCCACTGATAGAGTTTTGTTTCAAATACTCCACAAAAAGCTCTGTAAGAGTAAAAAAACACTTGGCACTAAGGAAATTAATCTTTATCTTAGTAGGGTCAATACCTTTCAAAAGAGAAGTCAAGTCATTAATGTTTTCTACCTTGGAGGCATCCAAACCAAGAGAATTTACACCTCTTTTAATACCTTCAAGAGCAATTTGATTTGCCACATTAACGTCCGACTCAAAAATATCCTGACGAATATCCCAGTTATTATCTTTTTTTGTAGAAGGGGTGATATTTAAGTCCTTAATATCTTCTGCCCTATAATATGGTCTAACATCAATACCTTCAATAGTTTTCCATATCAATTTCTTTTCATAATCGCCACCTTTAAGGTCAGCCAGTCTTACTTCTTCCCATTGCTCTGTTGAAACAGGAGGAAACTCAGAAAAAAGTTTATCGCTTTTCATATTTATTTATTTTTTTAATTTTCTGTTTTTCAAACAATCAGACATTCTAATTTTAGCCATTCTGATTTTCTTTAAATTAGTTTGCAAAATTAAAAAGAAATCAAGATATAACCTAATCTTTATTTTAGAAAATAATAAAAACGTGAATTTAATACCAATAAAACACGTATTATTATTTTAAATCTTATTTATTGAATAATCAATTTCTTTGACAGAAAAAATTATTACTTGATTTTAATTAATTATTAATTGATTTGAAGTAAAATGAAATAAGTAGTTTGAAAAAACATCAATCATAATTGAAA
>CAYFWD010000073.1:0-825 GCA_964346795.1 uncultured Bacteroidaceae bacterium | reverse complement strand
CCTAATCTTTATTTTAGAAAATAATAAAAACGTGAATTTAATACCAATAAAACAAGTAGAGACGTGATTAATCACGTCTCTACAATTCTATTGTTTGGTAATTTGTTATTTATTATTGTACAATCAATTTCTTAGTCTGATTAATTCCATCATTCATAATCCTAATAGAATAAACACCCTTAGCATAACCAGATAAATCAATATCCAACACCTTATTTCCTTGATTTATCCTATGCTTTTGAATAACCCTACCAACCATATCATACACTAATACATCAACCTGAGAATTTAATCCCTCTATTTCCAATCTTGCTTTACCTTCCGTTGGGTTTGGATAGAGTTTTGTTATTATATCTGTTTCTGAATAATTAACTATTCCCAAAGGATTATTTGTTGCATAGTTCGAGCGAATACTATTATATCCACCAGCTTTGGATTCTGTTGTGTCAATTACTATTTCAATTTGATAATAAACATAACCACTAGGGACATTAATATCAGTATAAGAAGTATTACTTGCAGAAATTGTTGTTAAGTACTTCAAAGAATCAAGTGAATTAATTCCTCTAAAAATATTATAAGTAGAATAGTTTGCTCCAACATAAGGAGTCCAACTTAAATTCCAATTATTTCCCATTCCCTGACCTATTATTAAGTGCATAGTTTTATGGAAAGAGCTTAATTCAGATTCATTTAAACAAGTATCAGTTGTTGAAATCTTATACATATATGCTTTAATGGTTGGATTAGAATTAGTATCCACAAACATACTTGCAGAATCATAAGGAATAGTAGCAATTAAAGCGAACTGTCCCATTACAACAC
>CAYFWD010000072.1:0-8108 GCA_964346795.1 uncultured Bacteroidaceae bacterium | reverse complement strand
TAAAAGCAACAAAAACTGCTTTGAAAAAAGTAATAGGAAGAAGACTTGCAGCAAGAGTAGTACGTGCTTGGATAGAGGATTTTGTAGATGAAGATACTGGAGAAGTAGTTTCAATAGAACGTACTGAAGTAATAATAGATAGAGAAACTGAATTATTAGAAGAACATATTGAAGAGATAATCCAATCTGGAGTTCAAACAGTTTTATTACATACTGATGATTCTTTATCAAGTGATTATTCAATAATTTTTAATACCCTTCAAAAAGATACAGCTAATAATGCCAAGGAAGCTGTTGAATTTATTTATAGACAATTAAGAAGTGCAGAACCACCAGATGAGGAAACTGCTAGAGGAATTATAGAAAAATTATTTTTCTCAGATAAGCGTTATGATTTAGGAGATGTAGGAAGATATAGAATTAACACTAAATTAAATCTTAAGACTCCTGAAGATGTGCATATTCTTACGAAGGAAGATATTATTTCAATTATTAAATATTTGATTGAATTAATTAACTCAAAAACAGATGTTGATGATATAGATCATTTAAGTAATCGTAGAATAAGAACCGTTGGAGAACAACTTTATGCACAGTTTGGAGTTGGTTTAGCACGTATGGCAAGGACTATTCGTGAAAGAATGAATGTTAGAGATAATGAAGTATTTACTCCAACAGATTTGATTAATGCAAAAACACTTTCATCTGTTATTAATTCATTCTTTGGAACAAATCAACTATCTCAATTTATGGATCAAACAAATCCTCTTGCAGAACTTACCAACAAAAGACGTATTTCTGCTTTAGGACCAGGAGGATTATCAAGAGAAAGAGCAGGATTTGAGGTTCGTGACGTTCACTATACTCACTATGGAAGATTATGTACAATAGAAACTCCTGAAGGACCGAATATTGGGCTAATATCTTCTTTGAGTGTGTTTGCTAAGATAAATAATTTAGGATTTATCGAAACACCATATTATAAGGTGCAAAATAGTAAAGTATTGAATGATGAAGACCCTATTTATTTAAGTGCAGAAGAAGAAGAAGACAAGATAATAGCTCAAGCTACTACTCCTATCTCAAAAGAAGGTAAGTTGATAGGAGATAGAATCAAGACAAGGAAATTGGCAGACTTCCCAATAGTTGAATCTAGTCAAGTAGATTTAATGGATGTGGCGTCAAATCAAATAGCTTCAATAGCTGCTTCACTAATTCCATTCCTTGAACATGATGATGCAAACCGTGCACTTATGGGTTCAAATATGATGCGTCAAGCAGTACCATTATTAAATCCAGAAGAACCAATTGTAGGAACAGGTATAGAGCCTTATGTTGCACGTGATTCGAGAGTTTTATTAGTTTCTGAGGGTGATGGAGTGGTAGAATATGTTGATGCAGAAAAAATCACAATAAAATATAATAGAGACGAAAAAGATAGAAAGGTAAGTTTTGATGATGATAAAAAAACTTATTATTTCACTAAGTTTCAAAGAACAAATCAAAGTACAGCAATTAATCTTCGTCCGATAGTAAGAAAAGGAGATAAGGTAAAGAAAGGTCAAGTTTTATCGGAAGGATATGCAACTAAAAATGGCTCTTTAGCATTAGGAAGAAATCTTCAAGTAGCATTTATGCCATGGAAAGGATACAACTATGAAGATGCTATTGTTATTTCAGAAAAGGTAGTAAAGGAAGATATATTTACTTCTGTTCATGTAGAAGAATTTATTACTGAGGTTCGTGAAACAAAAAGAGGATTAGAAGAACTAACAAAAGATATTCCAAATGTAAGTCTTGAGGCAACAAAAGACCTTGATGAAAATGGAATGATACGCATTGGAGCCTACGTTAAAGAAGGAGATATTTTAGTTGGGAAAATAACACCAAAGGGTGAGTCTGACCCTACTCCTGAAGAAAAACTTCTTAGAGCAATCTTTGGAGATAAGGCAGGAGATGTTAAAGATGCATCAATGAAGGTTCCACCATCCATTAGTGGAGTTGTAATTGATAAAAAATTATTTACAAGAACTATAAAAGATAAAAAAGCAAGAGCAAAGGATAAAGACATAATAAAGGAACTGAAAGAAAAGAATGAAAAAGAGCTTTTAGATTTAAAAAATCAATTAGTAAATAAGTTAATTGTTATTTTAGCAGGTAAGGTTTCTCAAGGTGTTTATTCTACATTCAACGAAGAACTTATACCTAAAAAGGCTAAGTTCAATCAGAAAATGCTACTTGCTATAGACTATAATAATATTAATCCAAATAAATGGACTTCAGAAAAGGAAACAAATGGATTGATAAAAACTTTATTGAATAACTATAATATTAGATATAGAGAAATTCAAGGAGTTTTTGCAAGACAACAATTTGTAACCGCAATAGGAGATGATTTACCTACTGGAATTGTTCAAATGGCAAAAATCTACATTGCTAAAAAGAGAAAACTGAAAGTTGGAGATAAGATGGCAGGTAGACACGGAAATAAAGGTATTGTTGCCAAGATTGTTCGTGAAGAGGATATGCCTTTCTTAGAAAATGGAAAGCCAGTAGATATAGTATTAAATCCATTAGGAGTTCCTTCTCGTATGAACCTTGGACAGATATTTGAAACCGTGTTAGGTTGGGCAGGTAAAGAATTAGGAATATCTTTCCAAACACCAATTTTTGACGGAGCAACCTTAGATGAGGTTAATGAATATATGAGAAAAGCAGGATTGCCTGAAAACGGAAGATGTTATCTATATGATGGAGAAACAGGAGAACGTTTTGACCAGGCTGCAACTGTTGGTTATATTTATATGCTTAAACTTCATCATATGATTGATGACAAAATGCATGCACGTTCAATTGGGCCATACTCATTAATTACACAACAACCATTAGGAGGAAAAGCCCAATTTGGAGGTCAGCGTTTTGGAGAAATGGAAGTTTGGGCATTAGAAGCCTTTGGAGCTTCTAATATACTTCAAGAGATTTTAACTGTTAAATCTGATGATGTTATAGGAAGGGCTAAGGCTTATGAGGCCATTGTTAAGGGAGACAATATGCCAACACCTGGAATTCCAGAATCATTTAATGTTTTAATACATGAACTAAGAGGATTAGGTTTAGAGATTACCTTTGATAATAAGGAAAACAACTAATCAATAAGTTCAATTAATCATCAAGTAAGCATTAAGCAATATGGCAATAAAGAAAGAAAGTTTATTAAATAGTAATTTTAATTCTATGACAATCAGTTTGGCATCGCCAGAATCAATTCTTGAGCGTTCAAGAGGGGAGGTGCTAAAACCTGAAACCATCAATTATAGGACTTATAAACCAGAAAGAGATGGGTTATTCTGTGAAAGAATATTTGGACCAATAAAAGATTGGGAATGTCATTGTGGAAAGTACAAGAGAATACGTTACAAGGGAATAGTGTGTGATAGATGTGGAGTTGAGGTAACAGAAAAGAAAGTACGTAGAGAAAGAATGGGACATATTCAATTGGTTGTGCCTGTAGCTCACATTTGGTTTTTCCGTTCATTACCTAGTAAAATAGGTGCTTTACTTGGTCTAAAAACAAAAGAATTAGAACAAGTTATTTACTATGAAAAGTATGTTGTAGTTAATCAAGGAGTTTTAGAAATAGAAGGCGTTAAAAAAGGAACACTTTTAGATGAAACTCAATATTTTGAATGTCTTGACTCTCTTCCATCAGAAAACCAACAATTACCAGATGAAGACCCTAATAAGTTTATTGCTAAAATGGGTGCAGAAGCTTTGATGATTCTTCTAAAAGAGTTGGATTTAGATAAGTTGTCATACGATTTACGAGATACTGCTAATAAGGAAACTTCTCAACAAAGGAAACAAGATGCTTTAAAGAGATTGAATGTTGTAGAGGCTTTTCGTGAAGCATCAAGTAGAATCGAAAATCGTCCTGAATGGATGATAGTTCAAGTAGTTCCTGTTATTCCACCAGAATTGCGTCCACTTGTTCCTTTAGATGGAGGACGTTTTGCAACATCTGATTTGAATGACTTGTATAGAAGGGTTATTATTAGAAATAATCGTTTGAAAAGACTGATAGAAATAAAGGCACCAGATGTAATTATGCGTAATGAAAAACGTATGTTACAAGAGGCTGTTGACTCTCTTTTTGACAATTCTAGAAAAATAAGTTCAGTTAAGTCAGACTCTAATAGGGCATTAAAATCTCTATCAGATAGCTTAAAGGGGAAACAAGGACGTTTCCGTCAAAACCTATTAGGAAAACGTGTTGATTATTCTGGTCGTTCAGTTATTGTTGTTGGTCCAGATTTACAACTACACGAATGTGGTTTACCAAAAGATATGGCTTCAGAACTTTTCAAGCCATTTATTATTAGAAAGATATTAGAAAGAGGAATAGTAAAAACAGTAAAGTCTGCAAAGAAAATTGTAGATAGAAGAGACCCTGTTGTTTGGGAAATCCTTGAAAACATATTGAAAGGACATCCTGTACTTCTAAACCGTGCTCCAACACTTCACCGTTTAGGTATTCAGGCCTTTCAACCTCGTTTGGTTGAAGGTAAGGCAATTCGTCTTCACCCACTTATTTGTGCTGCTTTTAATGCTGACTTTGACGGAGACCAAATGGCTGTACACGTTCCACTTGGAAATGCAGCAATTTTAGAGGCTCAACTTTTAATGCTTGCCTCTCATAATATTCTTAACCCAGCAAATGGAGCTCCAATTACCGTGCCTTCTCAAGACATGGTTCTTGGTTTGTACTATATGACCAAGGGAAGAGTTTCTGACGAGGAAAGGAAAATGAAGGGAGAAGGAAAACTATTCTACTCTTCTGAAGAAGTTCAAATAGCATACAATGAAGGTGTAGTTGACTTACATTCTAATATAAAACTTAGAAGAACCTATACAAAGGATGGAGAACAAAAAACAGAGAGAATAGATACAACTGTTGGTAGAGTTCTATTTAATATGGTTATTCCAAAGGAATATGGCTATGTAAATCAAGTTTTAAAGAAAACTATCCTTAGAGATATTCTTGGAGATATATTGAAGGTTTGTGGAACAAAAGAAACAGCACATTTCCTTGATAATATTAAGGATTTAGGATATAAAATGGCTTTCAAAGGAGGACTTTCATTTAATTTAGGAGACGTTATTATTCCAGAAGAGAAAGCAGTTCTTATTGAAAAAGCTAATAAGGAAGTTGATGATGTTATCATGAACTACCAAATGGGACTTATCACAAACAATGAAAGATATAATCAAATCATTGACGTTTGGACAAATACCAACAGAGACCTGACAAATGTTGTGATGAAAGAGGTAGCAAAAGATAGACAAGGCTTTAACCCTATTTACATGATGTTAGACTCTGGTGCTCGTGGTTCTAAGGAACAAATTCGTCAGCTTTCAGGAATGCGTGGACTTATGGCAAAACCTCAAAAGTCCAGTGCTGCTGGAGCAGAAATTATTGAAAACCCAATTGTATCTAATTTTAAGGAAGGTCTAAGCGTTTTAGAGTATTTTATTTCAACTCACGGTGCTCGTAAGGGTCTTGCAGATACTGCTTTGAAAACAGCAGATGCTGGATACTTAACTCGTCGTTTGGTTGATGTTGCTCAAGATGTTATCATTTCTGATGAAGACTGCGGTACTCTTAGAGGTATTCCAACAACTGCTCTAAAGAAGAATGAAGAAGTAGTTCAAACACTATACGATAGAATATTAGGTAGAGTAACTCTTCATGATATAATTCACCCTCAAACTTCAAAGGTTATTGCTCGTGCAGGAGATGAATTGACAGAAGAAATTTGTCAAGAGATAGAAGATTCTCCAATTGAAGAGGTTGAAATTCGTTCTGTACTAACCTGTGAATCCAAACATGGAGTTTGTGCAAAATGTTATGGACGTAACTTAGCTTATGGAAGAATGGTTCAAAAGGGAGAAGCTGTTGGAGTTATAGCGGCACAATCTATTGGAGAGCCAGGAACTCAGCTAACACTTCGTACATTCCACGTTGGGGGGGTTGCAGGAGGAAACATTGGAACAAGTTCTAAGATTATAGCAAAATATGATGGATTATTGATAATTGACGAGTTACGTTCAGTAGATTATAAATCTCCTGATAAGGAAGATATGCAAATAGTTATTGGACGTTCTGCTGAATATAGAATTATTGATGAAAATACAGATGCCATCTTAGCTTTAGGACATATCCCTTATGGAGCAAAACTATACTATGAGAATAAATCTCATGTAAAGAAAGGTGATTTGATTGTAGAATGGGACCCATATAATGCAGTAATTATTACAGAGGTAGCTGGAAAGGTAGAGTTTGAAAGTATTGTTGAAGGAATAACATTTAGAGTAGAATCAGATGACCAAACAGGACTTCAAGATAAGGTAGTTATTGAATCTCGTCAAAAAACAAAAAATCCTGCAATCAGTATTCTTAGTCCAACAGGAGAAGTATTGAAAACTTATGACATTCCTGTAGGAGCTCACTTAATGGTTGAAGATGGACAAAAGCTTAAGGCAGGAGATAGCTTGGTAAAAATCCCTCGTTCTTTTGGAAAGTCAGGAGATATTACAGGAGGTCTTCCAAGAGTAACAGAATTGTTTGAAGCAAGAAACCCTTCTGACCCAGCAGTTGTTGCGGAAATAGATGGAGTTGTTTCATTCAATAAGAAACTAAAGAGAGGAAATCGTGAGATAATCATTACCAGCAAGACAGGAGAAACAAGAAGCTATCTTGTTTCAACCACAAAGCAAATCCTTGCACAAGAGAATGACTTTGTGAAAGCTGGAGCACCTTTATGTGAAGGAGCAATAACACCAGCAGATATTCTTGCTGTTAAAGGACCTATGCGAGTTCAAGAATATATTGTTAATGAAGTTCAAGAAGTTTATCGTCTACAAGGAGTTAAGATTAACGACAAGCACTTTGAGGTAATAGTTAGACAAATGATGCGTAAGGTTGAGATTGATGACCCAGGCGATACCAATTTCCTTGAAGGAGAAGTGGTAAATAAGATTGACTTCAACGAACAAAATGATAATATATTTGGAATGAAGGTTGTTGAAGACCAGGGAGACAGTGAAACATATGTTAATGGACAAATAATAAGTGCAAGAAAACTAAGAGACGAAAATTCTACCCTAAAACGTAAGGATAAGACTCAAATAGTTGCAAGAGATGCACAACCAGCAACAGCACGTCAAATTCTTCAAGGAATTACCAAAGCCTCACTTCAAACCAAGAGTTATTTGTCAGCTGCATCATTCCAAGAAACAACAAAAGTTCTAACAGATGCTGCAATAAATGCAAAACAAGACGACCTATTAGGCTTGAAAGAAAATGTTTTAGTAGGACATTTGATTCCAGCAGGAACAGGTTTGAAAGAATATAGAAATGCCTTTGTTGCCAACAAAAAACAATTGGAAGATTTAATTGTTCAAAATGCTCCTTCAAAAAGAGGTAGAAGAGCAAAAGAACAATAAAATAAAAAAAATAACAAATAACCCAAACTAAATGCTAAAATATTGTTTAGTGTTTGGTTTGGGTTTAATAATATAAAAAAGATATGGAAAATAAAGAACTAAAATTAGACATAGAATTACCAGTTGAGGTTGCACCTGGATTTTATACAAATCTTCAACTTATAACTCATTCCTCAACAGAGTTTATTATTGATTTTATTCAAGTATTACCGGGAGTTCCTAAGGCTCAAGTGCGTTCTCGTGCAATACTTTCTCCTCAACATGCAAAAAGATTTCTTTATGCTCTAAAAGAGAATATTGAAAAATATGAGCAACAAAATGGAACAATTACAGAGCCAGAGCAAATTATTCCATATCAAATGAACCCAATGGGGAAAGCATAAGAAACTTTTAAAATTTATCTGAGAGATAATTTTATTTATCCGCCGTATAATTTTATTTTTGCGAAGTCTTTTTTATTTATATAGAGACATGATTAATTGCGTCTTACGGGTGATGTAATAAAAAATAATCCGAGGTTAAAACATATTACGACAGATATTTTAATAGATAAGTTATTGAGTGTAACCCCTCCAATCTTTTCAATTGGAGGGTTACCCATTAAC
>CAYFWD010000071.1:0-8674 GCA_964346795.1 uncultured Bacteroidaceae bacterium | reverse complement strand
ACATCCGTAAATGGAGCTCAATTTTTTGATTGTTTTTACTCCCCGTTATTTTCTGTATGAGCAGGCCATGTTTTTATAGCTTTTGTTATTCAAGGTTGGTCTGTTGGACCTCCAATAATCTGCCCTTGTGCATTCTTAGGACATGCAGAAACAAAAGCTTCAACTTCAGCTTTAGTAATACGAAAATGTCTATCCCATTTTTCACAAACTGTTTTATTTACAGCAGCATTTTTATCAACTGTTAATGGTCCTGGCCAAAAATCATCTCCATCTTGACCAAAACGCAATGCCGCCACTCTTAATTGTTTGTTCTCGTCTTGTCCACCAATCCATAATGCTGCACAGAACATTGCTGTACTACTTCCATCTTTTGGAACATAATATCGTGCAGTGTTTCCATCATACCACATGTTCCCACCAGTATTAATACGAGCTCTAACATTATTAATACTTAATTCAGCTGAACCTTGAGCTCTTCTACATCTTTCAACTCCAGCATCTGACTTTAGTGATACTGTAGCTTTTTTCGTCTTACCAATATATTCTCTTGCAAATAGGGAATTTTGCAATAATATACAGAATAAAACCAACACCGTTATTTTAAATATATGTTTCATCTTGCAATATTTTTCTATATAATTTTTAATTAAAATGTATAAGTTACTCCTAAATATACCATTCTTGGTCTTTGGTAATTATATGCAGCATTATTCAAATACATCATATAATAATCTCTATATGATTGTTCGTCTAATTGATTTGCAATAATAGTTTGAGTTTCTGGGTCAGTTAAATAACCATTATCATCTGGGTCTCCTGTAACTCCAAAAACACCTGCAACATTCTTAATATTTAAGATGTTGTTTATTCTTGCAAACAAATTTAATTGAGTAACTTTCTTGCCTACCTTAATATTATATGTTTTATCAATATTCATATCAATACGGAAAATCCATGGTAAACGAGCTCCATTAAAACTACCTACAATTGTTGTTTGTGTATTACTAAAGTATTTGGTATAAGGTCTTCCTGATTGAGCAACTCCTGTAATATTGACACCAAAGTTTTGTAGCCAATTTATTACTTGAGAACGATCTTCTCCTGTTGCTTTATCTTTTACAACCCTCTTAGTTGTTGGACCATTATAATCTTTTCCACCAAAATAACGGAAGTCTAATTGAAGTTTAAACTCATGACGTCTATCATCATTAATAGGGTAAAGCATTTTAATATTTGGATAACCTGCTTGAATTAATGAAACAACTGTTGTTCTTGGCAAACCTGTTGTTCCTTCAGCATATTGTAAAGTATAGTTAGCATTAATACGTATATTATTTGAACGTTTTAACTCATAAGTAACAGTTAATCCCTTAGTTGTTCTGAAGTCTTGATTACCATAAGAATAATAAAGAGAAGTAGGGTCAGCTCCTACATATTGAACAAAAGCAATCAAGTCTCTTGTTTCTTTGTAGTAAGCAGACATTACTAATACTGATGATTTGGAAAGAACTTGTGTAAAACCTAATTCGTAGTTTGTAATCTTTTCTGGCTCTAATTTTGGATTAGATAAAACTTGACCAGATTGTCTTTCCATAAATAAATAACTTACATAATCTGCCTGCCAATAACTTTGAGGACGACGAGCAATCATATCATAAGATGCCTTAAATTCTGACTTATCAGATACAGGGAATGAGAAAGCAATACGAGGCATAGGAACTATAATTGGTTTATAGTCTTCAAAAGCATCTGTTGAAATTTCATAAGGAAGTCCTGTATCATTTAATTCTCCTTTTCTAAAAGGAAGAGGTTGTCCTGATGCTCCTGCTATTGCACTTGGATTAGAAACAATTTCTCCATTTGCATTATACCAAGTATTACCATTTCTATATCCTCTAATAAATCCATCATTGTTAACATCGGATGGTGATGAATTACCATTTAAAGTACTAACATATACAACATAATCATCTCCAATATTTGCTGGACGATTAGGAATTGCAAGTTCTCCTGCGGTATATGAAGAATAAAGAAGATAAGGGTCTTTTAATCCCATTTGATTTCCATCAAATCTATCTACACGAACACCGACATTAAAAATCAAATCCTTAAAGTAGAACTGGTCCTGAATATATCCTGCCATATAAATAGGTTGCCATGCACCTAATGTTCTATTTGTTGGGTCTGAGAAGAAGTTTTGAAGGTTTTGTTTACCTTTAACTTTGTTTCCTCTGTGGTCATAACCATAATACCCTACTATTGAATTTCCACTATTAAATAATTCATCTGCAGAGAACATATCCATACTAAAAGTTGAAGGGTCATAGCTATCAATGTCAATAAAGTCAGTACTATTAACACTTAAACCTAATTTTTGTCTTAAAGCCTTATCAAAAAATGTTTGGCTCGCTGCATCATAAGACCTATTATATGTAACATATGGTATTGAACCAGAGTTGTCAATAATAGGATTAGATAAATCTCTATATAAAATATGTGCATTAGCCTCTTGTTTCATTATTGTCCATAATGCTCCTGCATTCAAAGAATAAGAACGATAGGTTGATTGGTCATATTGGAATCCTAATTCTAATGAATGTTTTCCTAAGTCAGCGGATACCTTTGCAGAAAAATAAACATCCTGTCTTTCACTCTTAGAGTAACTTCTTGAAGGAACTCCAACATTTGTCCAAGTAGCATAAATAGAATTAGGAACATCTCCATTGGTTAGACCTAAGAATGAACGAATATTATCATAATTATATAAGTATGGTCTAATAGAAGCAAAATTTGGATCATTATAAAGTTGCCAAGTATAACGAGCAAGACCTGGGTTATTATCTGATGGTGTAAAATCTACTTGATAGTCTAACCAACCATTATGCTCCATTACATCTTGCATTACTCCATTAATTTCCATTCTTGTAAGTTGGTAAGTGTTTCTTTTGTAAGTATGGAAGGTTCCTACATGTCCATATTTAAATAAATCATCACCATGTGTTTTATTATATGATTCACTAAAAAGTTTGGAATAAGCTCCATTTACATTAAATATAATGTTTTTAATCTTTGAAGTTTCAGAAGTATTAGAAAATTTTTGTGTAAAGTCTGCCATTATTTGGAAGCTATTTCCCTTTGATTCAGAATTGTTAGCATTATTCATAAGCATAGAAGATATTCCAGCATCTTTACCAATACTATTAACATATTCTCCATTAATCAATAATACACTATTATCTGTAAAGCGTATATCTAAACCTCCTTCTAAATAAAGATAGTTGCTCCACATATTAGGTTTTCTTCTAACTTGCTCAAAGTCTGATAGTCTCAAGAAAGAAGCTGTATTATAAACTGCTCCTGTTGATGCTTGGAACATAAGTGGATTATTATCTAAAAACTCTTGTCTGTCTTCCTTAAGCATATAGTATGCTCTATCTTTTGGACGGCTATATGGGTCTTGAGTATAAGAGCTAAATCCAGATAAACGGAATCCAATAATACTTTTTTCTATTCCATCTGCTGTTTTCTTCTTATACAATGGTCCGGTTAAATAAAGGTCAAGCCTATGATAACCTCTTGTATCAAGTGGCTCTGAAGTTTGATACCCAACCAATCCATTAAATTTGTTTGCAGGTGGTCTAAGAGTAATATTTGTTGTTCCTCCTATGGATTCTCCATATCTTGCAGGAGTTCCCCCTAGAATAACTTGAACCTCTTGGATTGCTTGCTTTGGAATATTAACACTTCCTTTTTTTGCAACTCCATTAACATAGGTTACCATATTACCTTCTCCACGAGTTGTTCCCGCTTGACCATCATTGTCAGAAACCCCTCCTACTGTTGCAATAATTCCATCAACAGTATTAGCTGTCATCTTCTCAATGTCTTCATTGGTAATACGTTTTCCTGTTTCAGCAGTACCTGATTCAAGTAAAGGAACAGCATAAGCCTCAATAACAACTTCATCCAATTGTTGTGAAGATGGTTCAAGAGCAATACTTCCCCCTGTTGAATAACCAGATGCGTTAACACGAACACCCGTTTTCATACCTTTTTTGTATCCAACAAAACTTGCCACTACATCGTAGTTACCTGGACTTAATGGTTTAATTTGGTAGTTCCCATCCAAGTCTGTTTGGGCACCTCCCTTCTGTTGACCATTTTGTTGAACAATAACATTAACGAACGGCATTGGTTCGCCTGTTTGAGCGTCTGTAATTGTACCCGTCAGAGTTCCTTGTGAGTACAAAATTAAACTGGTTGTTAAAAACAAACCAAGAGTAAAGAATAATTTTCTCAACATACTTTCTTTATTTATTATTTATGTAAAGAATGAAATTTAATATTACCATTTTTTTATTTTTGTTAAGTAGGGGTTATTTATTATTTCTGAATAAATAATTGCCTTTCTTAAATCAAATTCATTTTCTTCTTTTATTTCTATTTGTTTATGTTTCTCAATATTTGGTTTTATAGTAGTATGAGCATTTATAGTTCTTAAGTCTTGTTGTTTTTTTTGAGATTTTTCTTGAGAATTATTTTTTTTTATTGTTTCAAACTCATCAAAAAACTCTTTATAATTGGGCTCATGAATATTTTTAGGGGGATTTTCATCTAAAATAGGAGGAATATTATCCAAAGTTTTCTCTCCTAAAACAGAAAACAACATTTTGAATACCAATATAAATCCTATTAAAGCAAGTAATAAATATATACTCATTTACTCTCCTAAATTTTGCTACAAATTTATACAAAAAACTGATAAGACCAAAATATAATCATTTTTTTTCAAAAAAACTTTTAAAATAAGCTTAGTTTATTTTTCCGTAAACTAAGCTTATTTATTTTTATCTAAGGTTTATTTTGTTTTAATCTTTGCTGATTCTTTTTGTTTTTCTCTTTTAATTAATAAATATGCTATTGGTGAAGACATAAATAGAGTTGAGAATGAGCCAGAAACAGTTCCAATAGTTAGTGCGAATGCAAATCCTCTTAAAACATCTCCTCCAAATATTAATATAATAACAAGCGATATAAATACAGTAAAAACTGTGTTTATAGTTCTACTTAATGTTTGATTAATTGACATATTCATTACTTCTCCAAATTCACGATTTGGATATAGTTTAAGGTTTTCGCGAACACGGTCAAAGATAACCACAGTATCATTAATTGAAAAACCTATAATTGTAAGAATCGCTGCAATAAAGTTCATATCAACTTCCATACTAAACGGCAATACTCCATCTAAAGCAGAAAACATTCCTATTGTAAAGAAGGCATCAAACGCTAAAGCTAATAAGCCTCCCAAGCTATATTTCCAGTTGCGGAAACGAATAGCAATGTATATGAATATTGCAATTAACGAAACGATTACAGCAATAACTGCGGAAGTTTTTATATCCTCTGCAATAGTTGGTCCTACAATTTCAGAACTAATGATTCCTAGAGGAGATTTTTGTGTTGATTGAAATTCTTCTAAAGTTATATCCTTATCAAGATAGAAGTTTTTAGAACCATTATATAATTTTTGGATAACTTCTCTCTTAACTACTTCACTGTCTTCCTTTACCTTATAGTCAGTTGTAACTTTTACTTGATAGTCGGGTCCAAATGTTTTAACTTCTGGTGATGTCCCAAACTCTTCACCTAATGATTCTCTAATATCATTTGGATTAACATCTTGATCAAATCTTATTACATAAGTTCTTCCTCCTGTAAAATCAATTCCATAGTTAAGACCTTTTGTTGCAAGAAAAACTGCTAAAATAACAACTACAGAACCCATTATTATCAGTTGTTTCTTTGCATTTTTGACAAATTGGAAGTTTGGAGTTCCATATATTTTTTCAGAAATCTTATTTGAGAATTGAAGCTTATCTTTTAGCTTCTTACTACTTGCCATTGCCTCTATAACCAAACGAGAAACAAATATACTTGTAAATAAAGAAGTAAGAATACCTATACATAATGTGATAGCAAAACCTAAAACAGAACCAGCTCCAAAATAAGCTAATATAATACCTGTTAATAAAGTAGTAACGTTACCGTCTATAATTGCAGAATATGAAGCTTTGTATCCATCTGCTATTGCCGTATTAAGATTTTTTCCACGTTTAAGCTCTTCCTTGATACGTTCGTTTATAATAACATTTGCGTCAACAGCCATTGCTAATGTAAGTACAATACCCGCAATACCTGAAAGTGTTAACACTGCTCCAATTGATGCCAAAACTCCCATTAAGAAGAAGAGGTTTACAAGCAATGCAACACACGCACCAACTCCAGAAAGGTGATAGAAAAATATCATAAATGCACCAACTGCCAACAGAGAGAATAAGAATGAAATAAATCCTGCTCTAATTGATTCTTCTCCAAGAGAAGGTCCAACTACTGATTCTTGAACAACTTTTGCAGGAGCAGTTAATTTACCTGATTTTAAAATATTAGCTAAGTCTTTAGCTTCTTCAATTGTGAAACTTCCTGAAATTTCGGAACGACCTCCTCTAATTTCATTATTTACTCTTGGTGCAGAATAAATAACATCATCCAAAACAATAGCAATACTATTTCCAATATTTGAACCTGTTATCTTTTCCCATTTTCTTGCTGCCTCAGCCTTCATAGTCATAGAAACAACTGGATGTCCTTGTTGATTAAAATCTTGACGTGCATCATCAATGACATCTCCATCTAAAAGAGCTGTTTTTGCCTTATTAGTATATTGTATAACGTATAATTCAAACTCATTTGTTTTTGGAATAGGCTGTGCACTCCAAAGAAATGTTACATCGGCTGGAAGTACTTTTGAAGCTCTTTCTAACTGACGATTAATATCTTTCTTTGCTGATGCTGTTGCAGTACCAATAACAGAAGGTGCTAAATCTCCTTTATTTAATCTTGTAAACAACCCTAAAAGAGGTCTTGTGTTAGAAGTATCATTCTTAGCAACAGGAGTTGTTGTTTGAAGTGTATCTACATTTAATGTATCTTCTGTTTCATCTCCAATATTAGCCAAAAACTCATCTGCTGCTGCAAAAGATTGGAAAACCTTACCTGCATCTCCAGCTAACCAAAATTCCAATTGTGCTGTTCCTTCCAACAAACGACTAATACGCTCTGGGTCTGAAACACCAGGAAGCTCTATTAATATTCTTTCAGAAGATTCTAATTTTTGAATTGTTGGTTCAGAAACACCAAATTTGTCAATACGTTTACTTAAAACTTGGAAAGTTCTATCAAAAGCATCTGTACATTCTTTCTTTATTGCAGAAAGAACTTGTTGATTTGTTGAATTAGTTGTTATTCCACTTTCTTTTAATTTCACACGGAAAAAAGCAGATAGATTTACTTTTCCATTATTTTCTTCTTCAAGAACAACTTCTTGAAAAGATGAATAGAAATCCTTACCAGTATTCTTTTGACGATCTAATGCCTTATCATATATTTTCAAAAAAGCAGGGTCATTAGGATTTGTTGCAAGATTCTTAACAACATCAGCTGTTGAAACCTCCATTTTAACATTCATACCTCCCTTTAAGTCAAGACCCAACCCAATTTCTCTTGCCTTACATTGTTTATAAGTAAACTGACGCATCCATAAGAAATTATAGACAGGCTTTTCAGAAATAGAGTCTAAGTAATTTAGTTCTCTTTCATTGGAAATAGAGTCTAAAATCTCTTGTTCTTTTATTGCATCACCATTTGCAAGAATTTTTGCTTGGCTTCTAGCATAACTATTCAAAGCGTATTCTTTAGCATCTTTTTCTACCTTTTTGGTAAAATAAGTAAAAGAAAGTTGATATAAACAAACTAAAGAAAAGATAATTACAATAGTTTTAATAGCTCCTTTGTTTTGCATATACAATGATTTGTTTTATAAATAATACCGATTTTTTTGAACTTGCAAAGATAGGAGTTTATTTAATAACTCCATAAAATCATCCGAAAAAAAACTATTTTTTATTTTATTTTAAACTTATTCTTCGCTTAATCAAAAGCTTAAAAATATTATCAAAATTAAATCTATGTAAATAAAACTTCATTAAATAAAAATATTATAGCTTTGCACTCAGAAAAACATATAAAACATATTAAAATATGACTGAAACAATTCAAACATTGAGAGACAATCCAAAAATGAGATGGTTTGCTCTCATTTTATTAGCATTTGCTATGTTTTGTTCGTATATCTTTATGGATATACTTTCTCCTATCAAAGATTTAATGCAATCAACAAGAGGTTGGGACTCAACAGCCTTTGGAACAATGCAAGGAAGTGAAACATTTTTGAATGTATTCATTTTCTTTTTAATTTTTGCAGGAATTATCCTTGATAAAATGGGCGTCCGCTTCACTGCAATTTTATCAGGTGTAGTGATGTTAATTGGAGCAATTATTAAATGGTATTCAGTATCAGAAGCATTTATGGGGTCTAACTTGGAAAATTGGTTTAATAATAACCTAAACTATATTCCAGGTTTCCAATAACTTGGTATTGCACCTTTTTATAAAGGTATGCCTGCAAGGCTTTCATATGCTCAAACCGCTGTGGAATATTACCCGACAGCTTATCAACTGCCGCTGCAAATCCACAAATCAGCGGAACTGATTCCGTTCCCGAGCGAAAATTCTTCTCCTGACCACCGCCAACAAGCAGCGAAGGAATTCGCAC
>CAYFWD010000070.1:0-9293 GCA_964346795.1 uncultured Bacteroidaceae bacterium | reverse complement strand
AATTCAGGAGTTACAGCAATATTATATGTAGTACTATTTGTATAAAAATAAAGTGCCCCAGGAGAGCTACTATTTGTTGTATTAATATACGGACGATCTGATGAATATGTATTTATCTTACTCCAACAAGAGGGGAATATTGTTGTCCCTGTTCCATAAGAGTCAAATGATTCTTCAAAAGGCAACATATAAATTAAATCACAATCCGTTCTAAAAGTTCCCTCTCTCCAAGTGCTTTCGTCTCCAAAAGCACAAATAGATTTAACTCTTATATCATATAAAGTATTCGCTGTAAGATTTGCTAAAGTAGAAGTTGTGCTGTAAGCTGGCAATGATATTGCATTAGTCCAATCAGCATCTGAAGCTAATTTATATTCCATCTCCCAAAGAGTGGCTGTACCGTTTTCAACCCAAGATACATCAATACTATTAGGAGTGATGTTATCATAGGTTAAAAGCCCTGGTTTTGGACAAGTTGGAGGAGTGCCAAATTCAAATTGAATATTGTTTCTATCATAAGTTCTTGTTCCAGTATATGAGCCTGTAACAGGATCAATAGGAGTAGAACCATCCACCTGATAACGAAGTGATTTATAGTCAACCTCTGTATGAGTATAGAAAGTATTATTACTACCTGTTGAATATGAACCATTATTATTCAGTACACCAGGCAATATACCCATAACATCTTTTGCAAAAAACGGAGAATCAAACTCAATATTTACCCAATAATCAGTTCCTGAGTTATTAAAAGTAACGCTGCCTGTGAATACTTCATCCATGGCTGAAGTAGGTACCCAGTCAGATGTTGAAGAGAAGGAGGCTTTAGTTGTGTTGCCTAAATAAATAGTAATAGGGTTCTTCGTCTGAGCAGTAGCATAAAAATACTGAAAAGAGATAGAATTTATTACTCCTACCTGCGTTCCAATTTCAGAAGCAGTAAAAATCTGCTGTGTATAGGAGTGGTTGTAATAAGTATTAACTGGAAGATTATTTACTTCAGTTGTTCCTGTTCCAATTGTTACCGTTTGCGATAACAATCCTTGAATAGCAAACAAAGTTGCCATCATTAAAAATAGTAATTTTTTCATTTTGCAAAAATATTTAGTTAAACAATGTGTTTTCTAATTAATAATTTGCAAAGGAAGAAAAAAAAAACAAGAAAAGCAAATTTTTCTTGTTAATAAAATATAATTCTTGCGAAAATAAAACTCCTGCATATTTATTTTTTAGAATAGCTAAACTACATTAAATAACATAAGCTTTATTGATGCAGTATTAAGCTAAGCTTTTTTTCAAAAAAAACTTGACTTAAATAAAAAAAGACGGCGGATAAATAAATTTATCTCCTAGATAATTTTATTTTTCTAGGAGATAATTTATCCTTTATAGGAGTTTTTTACCTTTTGAACTATTTAGTTTATTGTTGGTAAAAATGAGTACTTTTTACCATATTGCAAATGTTGTTTTAGGAAGTCGGTTGGATAAGATATTTCAAATCTTATGTGTTTACCATCCTTATCTGCAATTGGTGTTATTTCAGGATTAACAAATCCTCCATAAGGTTTTATATTAAGTTTTTTGTAGCGGTCTATAACTTCTTGATGCAATACTGGGTCAATGTTTACGGCATATTTTTCAATAAGATTCTTTCCTGCATCATAGTTACCTGTTGATTTTATATCTTGAATTATTGCAAGAAGTTCTCCAAAAATCTTTCTTACTGCCTTATGGTCTTTTATTTGGAAATATGTTTTGTTGTTTTTCTTTATTTTTACAACAGCTCCTATCTTTTCTCCTTGTTCATAAGCATAAGTAGATATTAGTTTGCGTGCCTGCATATGAGCTTGGGTTACGGTTTTCCCAAATTCTATTCTTGCATATTGAGAAAGAAGGCCATTACGCAAATAACTATCATATTCTGCTTCTCCAACAGCAAGGTCTGGTATTAATCCTATCTCTATTAGGTATGGGTCCATCATATAATAGAGTGCAAACAAATCTGCTCTTGCTTCTTCCAATGATGAAGAATAGTCTGCCAATGCTCCTGCTGGTGTGTTTGGTAATAATTGTCCAGAGCCATGTCCCAAACATTCATGAAGGTCTGTATGAAGGTCGCCAGCTAAAGAACCATATTTCTTTGCTCTTTCAATTTCCTCTTCACTTGCTGCAAACTCCTGTAATGCTCCTTTTGGAGATTCAAGAGCAGCTAAATCATAGGCTGAAGTTAAGTTTGCTATGGTTACTGACTTGCTTCCATGTTCTTTTCTTATCCAGTCAGCATTTGGAAGGTTTATTCCTATTGGTGGTGTTGGGAAACAATCTCCTCCAAGCATTACTGCATTAATTACTTTTGCACTTACTCCCTTAACTTCTTTCTTTTTATATTCTGGTTTAATTGGAGAATTGTTTTCAAACCATTGTGCATTACTGCTAATTAATTCTGTTCTTTTGGTTGCTTCCAAATCTTTGAAGTTTACTACTGCTTCCCATGTTGCTTTCATTCCCATTGGGTCGCCATAGTCTTCAATAAAGCCATTAACATAGTCACATTGTGATTCAACATCTGAAACCCAACTAACATTGTATTTGTCCCATATTTCCAAATCTCCTGTTTTGTAATATTCAATCAAAAGGTTAGTATATTCTTTTTGACGTTCATTTTCGGCAACACTATTTGCTTTTTCAAGCCAATAAATAATTTCTTTTATTGCTTTTGAATATAAGCCATCAAGTTTATAAACTTCTTCCTTAACTTGTCCGTTCTCTTTTACAAGTTTTGAGTTAAGTCCAAAAGAGAGTGGACGTTTTGGGTCTGGACTTTGTTTCTTGCTGTAAAACTCTTCTACTTCACTGCGAGTAACTCCTTCATAAAAATTAACTGAAGACTCCGCTACAATATCCTTGTTCTTATCTGTTTCTTTTCTTTTTGGAGCAATATTTCTATTGAAAATTATATCGGTTATTCTTGCAAAAAATGCATCAAGCTTTTCTCCTTTATTTGTTGGGAAATTCTTTTGATTTGACTTTTGCAAAAGATTAGAGAAATAATTTTTGGAGAAGGTTGGCATTATCTTATCTTCTGCATAATGGTGGTGTATTCCATTGGAAAAGAAAACTCTTTTTGAATAAATAATAAATTCTTCCCATTCCTTACCTTCACGCTTGCCATTATAAGAGGAAAGGATATTCTCTAAGGTTCGTCTTACTGTTAGATTGAATTTGTAATTCTGATCCCACAAAATATCTCTTCCGCTGTTTGCTGCTTCTGAAAGATAATAAAGGTACTCTTGTTGTTTTAGAGTTAGTTTGTCCCAAGAAGGAACTTGATAACGCATAACTTTTATATCAGCAAATTCATCAATTACATACTTGAATTCTTTTTTATCTTCTGGTTTTTTTTGTGCCTTAACTGCACTTGGTACTACAAGTAAACACGATAAAAGGGCTGAAATCATAATCAACTTTTTCATATTAAATTCTATTAATTTGTTTTATTTGAGAGCAAAAATACGAATAAAAGCTGAAATCTTTGTACTTTTGTTGTTTTAATTGTAAAATTTTGGAGTGAAGAAATTAGATATTCTTATAATAAAATCTTTCTTGGGTCCTCTTCTACTAACATTTTCTATATCTGAATTTGTGTTGCTTTTGCAATTTATATGGAAGATTTTGGAAAGAGTGATTGGTAAAGGATTGGACACTTTGGTTATCTTACAATTATTTTGGTACATATTAATCACCTTAGTACCTATGGCATTGCCATTAGCTATCTTACTTGCTTCCATTATGACGCTTGGTAATTTTGGAGAACGCTATGAGTTGGTTGCTATGAAGTCGGCAGGCATCTCTCTTTGGAGGATTCTTCGTCCTTTGATAGTTGTAGTTGCTTTCCTGTCTATTTTTGCTTTCTTTTTCTCTAATAACTTTATGCCTATTGCAGAAAAAAGAATGAGGACATTAATGTATGAAATCAATACAAAGAAACCTACTGTTAATATCCGTCCTAATGAGTTTTATTCTGAGATAGAAAACTATGTAATTCGTATTGGGGCAAAAGACAAAGACGGGAAAAATTTGACTGATGTTATGATTTATGACCATAGCAAAGAGATGGGGAACATAAGTATTACTATTGCTAAAGAAGGGCAGATGTATAGCGAAGATAATGGAAATACTCTTGTTTTTAACTTAATTGATGGTTATACTTACGACGAAAGTGTGGACGAAGAAACTGCATATACTTATCCTTTAATAAGGCTTAATTTCAAAGAACAGTTAATTAGGTTTGATGTTTCTGACTTTGCTTTTAAAGAGACTGATGAAGATAGGTATTCTAACCACTATAAGATGCTAAATATTTCTCAGCTTACTAACAACATTAATGAGCTTAGAAAAGAAAATGCTGATTTTAACAAATCTGTTTTAAGAGGTATAAAGAATCAATTAACTATTTCTTCAATTGTGGATACTGATATTTTGAAAGTAGATACTAATTTCTCTTTTTATGAGGATTATAGCCTTCTTAGTAAAAAAAACAAACAAAAAATAAAAGAAAATACTACTCAAAAGGTAAGCTATATTCAAAGTGATATTAAGATGTTGGACTCTAAAAGAGGTGGCGACAGCGAGTTTATTATTCGTCATAAAAACGAAGTGCATAGAAAGTTTACTCTTTCAGCTGCCTGTCTAATACTTTTCTTTATTGGAGCTCCTCTTGGTGCTATTATTCGTAAGGGAGGATTAGGAATGCCTGTCGTTGTTTCTGTTTTGAGCTTCATACTATATTATGTTGTGGGAATGATTGGAGAGAAAGCCGCTGTTGAAGGTGCTGTTTCATCATTTTTGGGAATGTGGAGTTCAACATTAGTTTTCTTGCCTATTGGTCTTTTCCTTACAGTGAAAGCTACTTCCGATTCTGCCTTGCTAAACGCTGAAAGCTGGATAAAAACATTAACTAAAATAAAAAATCTTTTTACTCGAAATAATAAGAATAATGAAAATACTACAACTTTGCTATAAACCTCCTTTTCCTGTTGTTGATGGTGGTACTATGGGAATGCACACCCTAACTATGGGATTATTAAATAATGATAATGAGGTAAAGGTTCTTGCATTTAGTTCTTTCAAACACCCTGCCAATATATCCAAACTCCCAAAGGATTATCTTGAAAAGACAAGGTTTGAAACTATTTTTGTGGACTTAAAACTCAAACCTATTCCTGCTCTAATCTCTTTCCTAAAGAATGAAAGCTATCATGTAAAACGTTTCTATTCTGCCGCAATGGAACAAAGGCTTGCATCTCTTTTGAAAGAAGAGGAGTTTGATGTTATTCAATCAGAAAGCATTTTCCTTTCTCATTATATTTCTGTTATAAGAAAGTATTCTAAAGCCAAGATAGTTCTAAGAGCTCCTAATATTGAACATTTGATTTGGGAGAAAACCGCTCAAAGTACAAAGAACTCTATAAAGAAACTCTATCTTAACCAGCTTGCTAATAGTCTTAAAAAATATGAACTTCAAATGGTAAATGCCTACGATGGTGTTTATCCTGTTACTAAAGTAGATGCTGATTTCTTTATTGAAAATGGTTGCAAAGTTCCTTGTAAGAATGTTCCTGTTGGAATAGAAACTCCAGACTTTATTGATAAAGGTTTAGCAGAACAAGACACATTGTTTCATATTGGCTCAATGAATTGGATACCTAATCAACAAGCAATTGAATGGTTTTTGGATAATGTTTGGGACTTGGTTCATGAGAAACTTCCTAATGTTAAAGCATATTTTGCAGGAAGAGCAATGCCTGACTGGCTTTTGAACCTCAACAAAGAAGGAGTTATTGTTTATGGAGAAGTTCCTGACAGTGCAAGATTTATTTGCTCAAAAGAAATTATGATTGTACCTTTGCTTTCAGGAAGTGGTATTAGAATAAAGATTTTGGAAGCAATGTCATTAAGAAAATGCGTTATCGCAACATCTCAAGCAGCAGAAGGTATTTTATATGAAAACAATGTAAATATTGTTATTGCCGACACTCCTGAAGAATTTGCCAATAGTATATATAAATGTATTACCGATAAAGAGTTTTCAAAAAATATAGCCTGCAATGCAGAAAAACTAATAGGAGAAAAATATAATATTAATGCAATTGCAAAAGAATTAACCAATCACTACGCAGAATTATAAGAGAATAAGAAGCAAGATTATTATTCAGAAATGAAAATATTAATAGTACTTTCACGCATTCCCTACCCCTTAGACAAAGGAGATAAGCTAAGAGCCTTCCACCAAATAAAAGAGCTTTCCAAGAATAATAATGTTTACTTGTTCTGTCTTAACAACAAACCCATAGACCCAAAAGCAAAAAACATTCTCCTAAACTTTGCAAAAGATATAGCAATTTCAAACTTCAACAAATTAGACTCTTTCTTAGGCATATTAAAATCACTATTTGACGGAACGCCTTTCCAAACAGGCTATTTCTCACATAAGAAAAACATAAAACAATTTAATGCCTTTTGCGAAAAAGTCAATCCAGACGTTATTTACTATCAATTTGTCAGAACAGCAAAATATTCAAAACAAAACTATCCAAAAGTCTTGGATTTTCAAGACGCACTCTCAACCAATATGAGAAGAAGAGCCTCCAAGAGCAAACTCCTTACTAAATGGTTCTTTAATCTTGAAGCCCAAAGATTACAAAAATACGAAGCTAAAATGTTTGACATCTTTGACAAACTAACCATAATAGTTGAAGCAGATAAAAAAGAGATACAACACCCTAATCAAAACGAAATAATTATTATTCCTAACGGAGTTGATGATTCATATTTTGAATATAGAAACAATATACCAAAAGAATTTGATATAATCTTTTCAGGAGCTATGTCCTATGCTCCCAATATCATTGCAGCAAACTATTTGGCAAAAGAAATAATGCCACTTGTCTGGAAAAGACTTCCTAATGCAACACTGGTTATTGCAGGAGCAAACCCCACTCCTTCAGTTCAAGGACTAAACTCTAAGAATATTAAAGTAACAGGTTGGGTTGAAGACATGAAAGAATACTATGCCAAGAGCAAGATATTTATTGCCCCAATGCAAATAGGGACTGGTCTTCAAAACAAACTTCTTGAAGCAATGGCTATTGGGCTACCTTCCATAACCTCTTCCCTTGCCAACAACGCTTTAGGAGCAACACATAATGACAATATACTTATAGCCGACACCACAAAAGAATATGCCAATTCAATAATTACCCTATTGCAAAACCCGACCCTTGCAAACCAAATAGCACAAAAAGGCAATGACTTTGTAAGAAAAAACTATCGTTGGGAAACTTATGGCAAGAGATTAGAAGATATATTAAAGGAAGTTGCGGGGAAAGAATAAAGAGTTATTGAATTTATAAAACCTTATTCCACTGGATATTTTCCTATGCCAGGCTCACTAAACACAAACAATCCTGATTCATAAAAAAGATTTGCCATCTTTAAAGCATCTCCTTTAGAATGTTTTGTTGCTCTTATCACAAACAATTGCGGCATAAATTCATTTTGTTCTACTATTTCCGTATTTGTTTGCTGAACCATTTGTCTTAAACCACTCAAATCATTTGTATCAAGAACCTTTACATAAAAATCACTTCCATAAGTATTTATACATAAATTCCCCATTGGCTCCCAAATTTCATTAGAACAATCATCTGTTTGTATAGCATAGTGAGCATAAGAAATAATTGCATATTGTTTTAGCTTAGAAATAAATTGAGTAATTTCTTCACAAGTCTTGGAAGAATTAAGTCTCAATGGAATTTCTTTGAATTTTTGTAAAGCAACTTTATGTATTGTATAAGTATAGGTTTGGTCAAATTGATTAATAGAAGAAATAAAGTTTTTAATCTGAGCATCACTATAACTTGTATCAACTCCTATTACAATATACTCATTAGATAATTCTCCCAAATAAAATTTTTCTCCCCCATAATATTTGAAATTAACAAAATCACAAGTATTATTAATGTTATCATCTCCATCATTACAAGAAAATAAACAAAGAGATAAAAACATAAACAATAATAATCTAAATACTTTTTTCATAGCTCTTTAATTTTGGTTTATATTTATTGACACTTGCAAATATATAAATTTATTTCCAAGTTAATATATTATTTGAGTTATAGTTTGGTTAAATTAAAGTATTATTGGAAAGAACTGTTTTGTTATCGGAATGAATTTCTAAAATCCAATGTTTAGTATCTTCATTCGGTGTTTGAGTAATTGATATATCTTCTTCATATCTTAATTATTTTAAATTCATAGTATCACGACTAATTTGTTTAAAGTAAAATGTCCCAAGAGTGTCATTGAAATTTGTATCAGAGGAGTAAATTCCAATGAAATCATATTTTGAGTAATAAGATATAGAATCGTATCTAAACTTTCCTTTCATTAGTCCAATTTGCCTTAAAGGAACACCATGAGAACTTAACTCATAATAATAATCACCTCTTTTATACATTTCTGCATAACTTCTTATACTTGGTCCAATATATCCCCATATACAAAAATAGTTCTCTTTAAAAGTTCTAAACACAAAATTTGCTCCATAATCATAATTAAATCCATCGTAACCTGTATTTTCGTTCAAGAAATACGTACCATATAATTCAGATATAGGATAATCATTATTAGTAGTTGGATTATGATTATTTGTATCATTTTCTTCTTCTCCACAAGAGAAGATAAAAAGAGATAAAAATATACCTAAAATAAAAACCATTTTTTTCATAATTCACTTTTTAGTTAGTAAGTATCATTTAAATTATATGTTAATAATAAATTTCCTTGTAGGCTCCATAAATATAGGCATTAGTACTTTCTTTAGGCAAGAAGTATTTTATTTTTGTTGTTGTATTAAATGGGTTAGGTGTGTTTTGATACAAGAAAGCATTTGCCAAAGCATTTATGTTTTATATATAAATTTTACACTTGCAAATGTATAAATTTATTTCCAAGTGCAACATAAAAAAACATTAAAATAAAAAGGACGCCAAGCATTAAGCAAGGCGTCCTTTTGTTTATAAGATATTTGGGTTAGGGTTTATGAACGGTATTCGTTTAGAATATCCTTAACTCCGTCTGGGGTTAAACGTCCGTAAACTTTTTCTCCAATAAGTACCACTGGAGCTAATCCACAAGCACCTACACAACGAAGACAATTCAATGAGAATTTGCCATCAGGAGTTGTTTCTCCAACGCCAATTTTCAATTCTCTTTTAAATTCATCCAAT
>CAYFWD010000069.1:0-9784 GCA_964346795.1 uncultured Bacteroidaceae bacterium | reverse complement strand
TGCTTAGTGCCAAGTCTAAACTCTTATCTCCTTGCAACACTTTTTTAATATTTAAGAGACAAAAATTTCGGTTGTGTGGGATTTGCAATCACGCACATAAAAAGCTTGTTTAAGTGCATCACTTTCTTTGTCTTGCCAATATAAAGCAAATATAATAGAGATTAGTTTATTATTTATTTTGCCCTTATTAAATTAATGCATAACTTTGCAGTTCTTTATTTAACGCAATTATTATATTAATTAAAAGCAAAAATCTATGAAACTAATACAATTTGCCTCCATCACCAAAAAGATAGCATTAGCTTCCTTTGGAGCTTTCCTGCTATTGTTTTTACCGGTGCATTTAGGAATCAACCTGTGTCTTTTGAGAGATGATGGTGGAGAATGGTACAGAAATGCAAGTCATTTCATGGGAACAAACTACATTGTGAAAGTATTTGAAATTGTACTAATGGCAAGTGTGCTTTTGCATATTGTTATTGCCATCTTGCTTACAATTGAGAACTGGTTAGCACGTCCTGTTCGCTACAAGGTAAGAACTAAAACAAAAACTCCTTTTATGTCCCGTTATATGATTTGGACTGGAGGAATTATTGCTTGTTTTTTAGTTTTGCACTTTATCAATTTCTATTTCGTTAAATTGGATTTGGTAGAAGGAAAATATACTGCAAGTATAGAAAAGGTTGATAAGCTATTTCAAGAAAAGGCTCTAAAACTCCAACAGGGTGAGTTAAGTGAAAAGGAACAGGCTGCTCTTATGGCACAATATCAAGCTATAAGTCAAATTACTCCTGATAAGATGGATAAGAGTCAAAAGAATATGGTTAATTTGACCAAGGAAGAGGTTAATACTTATTGTGGAGAAGACTTTAAGCACGTGGAGCCTGACTTCTATATTATGAGTAAGGAGTTGTTTGCTAATAAAACCTACTCTTTAATCTATTTGATTGTTTTTGTTGTTTTGGGATTCCATCTCTATCATGCAGTTAATTCTATGGCTCAAACTTTTGGATTAAGCCATAGAAAGTATTCTCCTGTGATTGATTGGGTTTCCATACTTTATGCTATTATAATACCTCTTGGATTTGCTATAATTCCAATTTGGTTTATGATGATGAAATAGTATAAAAAAGATAAATTTATTTTGTTAATAATTTAAAGTATATAAGATATGAATACACTTGATTCCAAAATACCAGAAGGTCAGTTGTCGGAAAAGTGGACAAAATACAAAGCTAACCAAAAGTTAGTTAATCCTGCAAATAAGAGAAAACTTGATGTTATTGTTGTAGGAACAGGTTTGGCTGGCTCTTCTGCAGCAGCTTCATTGGGAGCTTTGGGCTTTAATGTTAAAATATTCTGCATTTCAGATTCTCCTCGTAGGGCTCACTCCATTGCTGCTCAAGGAGGAATAAATGCAGCTAAGAACTATCAAAATGATGGTGATAGTATTGGAAGATTGTTTTATGATACAATAAAAGGAGGAGATTATCGTGCAAGAGAGGCTAATGTTTATCGTTTAGCTGAAGTCTCCAATAATATAATTGACCAATGTGTTGCACAAGGAGTTCCTTTTGCAAGAGACTATGCAGGAATGTTGGACAATCGTTCCTTTGGTGGCTCTCAAGTAAGCAGGACATTCTATGCAAAGGGTCAAACAGGACAACAGTTGCTTTTAGGAGCTTATTCTGCTCTTTCAAAAGAAATCAAGGCAGGCACTGTTAAGATGTATGAGAGAAGAGAGATGATGGATTTGGTGGTGGTTGACGGAAGAGCAAGAGGAATTATCACAAGAAATCTTCAAAATGGAGAAATAGAACGTTGGGCTGCTCATGCAGTAGTTATTGCAACAGGTGGTTATGGTAATGTTTATTTCCTTTCTACAAATGCAATGAATTGTAATGGCTCTGCTGCTGTTCAATGTTATCATAAGGGGGCTTTCTTTGCTAATCCTTGCTTTGTTCAAATTCACCCTACTTGTATTCCTGTTAAGGGAGACTATCAATCAAAGCTTACTTTAATGTCTGAGTCTTTGAGAAACGATGGAAGAATTTGGGTTCCTAAGAAGATTGAAGACGCACAAGCAATAAGAGAAGGCAGACTTAATCCTACTGACATTGCAGAAGAAGATAGAGACTATTATTTAGAAAGACGCTATCCTGCTTTTGGTAATCTTGTTCCAAGAGATATTGCATCTCGTGCTGCAAAAGAACGTTGTGATGCTGGATATGGTGTTGGAGCAACTGGATTTGCTGTTTACCTTGATTTCAAATCAGCAATAGAACGCTTAGGAAGAGATAAGGTTGAGGCTCGTTATGGTAATCTTTTCCAAATGTATGAAAAGATTGTTGATGTTAATCCTTATGAAAACCCAATGATGATTTATCCTGCTGTTCACTACACTATGGGAGGTCTTTGGGTTGATTACGAATTGCAAACAACTATTCCTGGACTTTTTGCAATAGGAGAAGCTAATTTCTCAGACCACGGAGCTAACCGTTTGGGAGCTTCTGCTCTTATGCAAGGTTTGGCTGATGGTTATTTCGTTCTTCCATACACAATGCAAAACTATCTTTCTGACCAAATATATGAATCTAAAATTTCAACCGAAACAGAAGAATTTGCTGTTGCAGAAAAATCTGTTAAAGAAAAGCTTGAAAAGATAATGTCAATTAATGGAGAAAAGACAGTTGATACATTACAAAGAGAACTTGGACATATTATGTGGGAATATGTAGGAATGGGTAGAAATGCACAAAACCTACAAAAGGCTATTCCAATGCTTGAGAATTTGAAAAAGGAGTTTTGGTCAAATGTTAGATTAACTGGTGATTTGAATTCTTTAAATCCTGAACTTGAAAAGGCTGTTCGTTTGGCTGATCACATTGAGCTTGCTCAAATTATGGCTAAAGATGCTCTTCAAAGAGAAGAAAGCTGCGGTGGGCACTATAGAGAAGAGTTTGTTACCGAAGAAGGAGAAGCTAAGAGAAATGACCAAGACTTTATGTTTGTTGGAGTTTGGGAATATAAAGGAAAAGACCAAGAGCCAGTTATGCATAAAGAAGAATTAAAATACGAATTTATTAACGTTCAACAAAGAAATTACAAGTAAGATGGATTTTACATTAAAAATATGGCGTCAAGAGAATCAAAGAGCTAAAGGACGTTTTGAAACATATCAAATAAGTAACATTTCTCCAGATTGTTCTTTCTTGGAAATGTTAGATATATTAAATGAAAGCCTTGTAAACAAACTTTCTCATCCTGTTTGTTTTGACCACGATTGCAGGGAAGGCATTTGTGGAATGTGTGGATTATACATTAATGGTCATCCTCACGGACCAGACTCTGGAGTAACAACTTGCCAACTACATATGCGTAAGTTTAAGGACGGAGAAACCATAACGATAGAGCCTTGGAGAGCTAAGCCATTCCCAATCATTAGAGACTTGGTTGTAGACAGGACAGCCCTTGATAAGATAATTCAAGAAGGAGGTTATGTTTCTATTACAACAGGAGGAGTTCCTGATGGAAATGCAATCCCAATCCCTAAGCATAAGGCTGATGAAGCTATGGATGCAGCTTCTTGTATTGGTTGTGGAGCTTGTGTTGCAGCTTGTAAAAATGCTTCTGCAATGTTATTTGTTTCTGCAAAAGTTTCTCAATTGGCATTATTGCCACAAGGAAAGCCAGAAGCAGCTATTAGAGTTCAGAATATGGTTGCAAAGATGGACGAATTGGGCTTTGGTAACTGTACCAACACTTACGCTTGTGAAGCAGAATGTCCTAAACTAATAAAAAGAACAAATATTGCAAGAATGAACAGAGAGTTTATTTGTGCAAAAGTTGCTTCAGAAGAAGATACAAAAAGATAAAAAACCTTAGCTTTAGAACTAAGGCAATATAAGTTTTACTTATAAATCAACAAGACTTAGCTCTTAAACCAAAGGGCTAAGTCTTTTCTTTTGGTTATAAAGATTATTAAGGACATTAATGCCCCCTTAAAGTCTTTAAATAACAAAAAGAAAGATGAAAAACTAAGTTTGAATAAAATATTTTAGTATTGAACTCTATTTCTAAAGTCGTCCCTTATCTCATATTTTAGGTCTTGTAGCATGGAAGCTTTTATGGCAATGGTAAAGTTCCAGCCTTGACGAAAACCAAAAGGTACCCAGTTCATTCTCATCTCCCAACAATGCAAGTCTCTATAAAAGTCAATAGATGTATAGGTGTAATCTTTGTTTATGAAGTCGTAGCCTGTGGTAAAGCCTATTTTCCAGTTGGGGGTTAGGTTAATATCTCCTCTAACATTAAATATTGCTGACTGATTGGTTTCATATCCTGCTATTGCAACAACAAAAGAGCTTAGCTGACTATATGTTAGTCCAAGGTTTAGACTCCAAGGTATTGTAAAATCAACATCATGACCTAAGATTTCATTAGGGTTTACAAAAGGAGAATAGGTCATTTGGCTTGGGGATATAAATTCATTGTTTTGTTCGTTGTTTTGGGAAGAGGATTTGTCTTTCTTTCCACTTAACTGCCAAGAAACATTTAAATCCCATTGGGAGTTTTGACGTTTGAAGAGTTTGTTTTCGGTGTTTATTAAAAATTGATTGGTCAATCTTCCCATTGTGTCAATGGCATAAGGAGTATAGGAGGCAGAGAAATTAATTATTATTTTCTTGAAAAGTGTTGTTCTTGCATTAAGTCTAAGTGGTTGCCAATTTATAGAGTCTTTTGCCAAATCGTAGCCTGAAGCAATATTTAAGCTTTCTAATAGAGTTATCTTAGAAGTTCCATTAACAGTGTCATTAGATGATTTTACTTTTATTTCTAAGTTGTTTCCAATGGAAAAGCCCAAAACTCCTGATTGTCCATTAGGAGGAGAACCAAATAAGCCGTCTTCTGTTTTTGAATAATAAACTCTTTGATTGTTTCTGTCAAGGTAGAAGTCGTAGAAACCTAATGAGGGGTTGGAGAAGTTGGGAGTGTAGGTAAAGCTAATGGCAGGATTGATAACATGTCTTATTGCTTTAAGGTATCCTTTCTTGAAGGTAAACATACCGTATATTCTTGTGTTGAGATTGGAAGAAAAATTCACATCTCTATTTGCAAAGAATCCCATAATGGTATCTTTCAAAACGGCTATTTGGTTGGTATCGTAAGGGTCAAGGCGTTTAGTTATGTAGTTAAGATACCATCTTTCTGTGTAGTTGATAGAGTTTGTCCAGTTGAAATGCTTCATAACCTTTATATTGCTTTGCAATGGTATGGAGTGTTGCATTCCGTTTTTCATATACTTTACAATATCTTTTGTAAATAGTAGTGAATCGTAAGAATTTATATTATTTGTAAGACTTGTACGATAAGAAATAGAAATATCTTCATACCATCTTGTTTTTCCTTTAATTTTTTTGCGTCTTAAAGGGTAGAATTGCGATGTTGAAAGGGAGATAGAAGGCAAATCTAAGCTAATAGCTCCTGTGTTTGCATTATAAACTTCTCCCAGATTGGCAGTAAATGAAACTTTTTGACCTAAGCGAGTTGAAAAAGCTATACTTGATGTTGTTGTATTGTTGAAATAGTCGCTTGTGCTTACTGCATACTGATTAAATGTGCTGCTTACAAGATTAACATTTGCAGAGAAGTTTCGGTAAGGGTGTGATTTAGCATCTTGATTATGTGTCCAACGAAAACGAAAGTCGGCTTGTTCATTATAGCTTGGGGTATTGGCAATTCCTGTTTTGTTTACTTCATATCTTAAGTCAAATCCTCCTCTATATTTATATCTTTTTGCATAACTTGATTTTATATTTCCTGCCCAGCTAAGATTGGTGTAAACATCGGCTTGAAGAGCCAAATCAACATAATCATTTATTGCAAAATACCAACCAATATTTCTAAGATAATATCCTCTATTTAGAGCATATCCATAGGTAGGCATAAGAAATCCAGACTTTTTCTGGTCAGTAAAAGGAAAATAACCAAAAGGTATTGCTAAAGGAAGAGGTATATCCACTACCGAAAACCAAGCAGGTCCTGTAACAATTTTATCTTGAGTAATGACTTTAGCTTTATTGAAGTTAATTGCAAAGTGAGGATGTTCCAAGTCGCAGGTTGTAAACTTTCCTCCTTGAATATACATAGTGTTATTATCAATTTTCTTTACCTTATCACCATGTAAAAAACCTTCTCCTTCTTTTGTAAATACTCCACTAATCAATCCTTTCTTCGTCTCAATATTATAATCTATCATCTTTGATTTATATACTGCATCTCCTTCCTTAAAAACAGGATATTGAGTAATTTTTTTTGAGGAGTCTTCAATACCTTCTGCATGGAGTTGCTTAGATTCAAAGCCAATGGAAATATGTCCTGCTTCCAACTCAATCTTTCCCATGTTTATTTTAGAATTGTTATATAAGAATACTTTTTTGGAGTTTAGGTCAATAGCAATTGAATCTTGAGCCGAATAATTTACTCTTTCATTAAAGGTTTTCTTTTCCTTTGTAGTTTTTAGAGTATCTGTTTTAATCTCCATTAAATCTAAGGAGTCAATATTTGTAGAAATATTATTTGATATTGAATCTATCTCGTTTTGTGAATAAGAATAAGCTGGCAGAATGCACAAAAACATTAGCACATAAATAAAATTTAGCGGATTAATTATGTAAAAATGTTGTTTCAAGTTGCTATGTCTTATAAATTAATTATCTTTGTAACGAATTTGCAAAAATAATGTTTTATTCTAATAATTGAAGAATAAAGAGAAAACAAAAATAAATTTGATTTTTAAGATGAGAAAACTTTTAATAATACTCTTGGTCTTGATTAGTGCTACAACAAATAGTTTTGCTCAAGAAACAAACTCATCAAGGCTTTCAAAAATTGTTATAGACCCCGGTCATGGAGGAAATAAACCTGGAGCAAAAGGCAAAAGAAGTTTGGAAAAAGATATTAATCTTGCTGTTAGTTTGAAATTGGGTGAGTTAATAAAGAATCATCTTCCAGAGGTTAAGGTTGTTTATACTCGTACAAATGATGTTGATGTGGATTTAATTAAACGTTCTCAACTTGCGAATAGAGAAAAGGCAGATATTTTTATTTCCATTCATTGCAATGCTGCAAAAAATCCTCATGCTCATGGAACAGAGACATTTGTTATGGGGCTTGCAAAAACTCAAGCCAATATTGAAGCTGCAAAGAAAGAAAATGCTGATATCTTAACGGAAGCCAACTATGCTGAAAACTACGATGGCTTTGACCCTAACTCTCCAGAATCAAACATATTTTTTGCTCTTTATCAAAATGCCTACTTAGAACAAAGCCTTTCCCTTGCCGACAAAATGCAAAAGCACTACACTTCCAATACAAAACTTTTTGACAGAGGAGTTAAACAAGCTCCCTATTTGGTTCTCTACAAAACTTCCGTTCCTGCAGTACTTACTGAAATAGGTTTTATATCAAATGAAAAAGAAGAAAAATATCTCAACACAGAAAAAGGACAATATGAAATAGCTGCTTCAATCTTTCAAGCAATTTTAAACTACAAAGCCAAAATGGAAGGGAGAAAGATTACCACTCCATCAATTGCTGAACTAATTCCTCAAAAGGTTATAAGAGATGAACAAGAAAGGATTAAGAAAGAAGAGGAGGAAAGAAAAATTAAAGAGGAGCAAGATAGAATTGCTCTTGAGAAACAAAAGAAAATAGAGGCTCAACAGAAAGAAAAAGAGGCAAAAGAAAAGGACTCAATTGAAAGTGAAGAAGAAACAAATGATGTAGTTTATAGAGTTCAAATATTTGTGGATAAAAAGAAACTATCATTAGAAGACTCAAAACTGAAAAATTTGGATAATGTTTGGATGTATAAAGATAATAATATGTGGAAATATACTTCTGGAATGTTTAAGAGTTTTGAAGAGGCACTCAATCATAGAAAAAGTCTTAGAGAAAAGGGTTATAAAGACTCTTTTGTAGTGATATTTTATAAGAATGAGAGGATAACTCTTGAAAAAGCGAAAGAATTAGAAAGAAAACAAAAATAGATTATCGTGAAAATAAAAACAGAATATAAAATAGGTATAGTAGGTATAATATCTATTTTAGTACTTTATTTTGGAATATTATTTCTCAAAGGACAAGACCTGTTTAATGTAGAAACAAACTATTATGCAGTTTTTGATGATGTTTCGGGGCTTTATGAGTCTAATTATATTTACCTAAATGGTATGAAGGTTGGCTACATTAAAGACATTAAGAGCATTGACCCTAAGGCAAGCAAGTTTGTTGTTTGGATAGCAGTTGATAGTGATATAAAAATTCCTAAAGACTCAAAGGTAATGATATTCTCTTCCGACTTACTCGGCTCAAAAGCCCTGAAGATAAATATGGGAATAAGTGATGATTTCTTTCATAAAAAAGATACCATTGCCTCAGCAAAAGAAAATGGAATGATTGACCAGTTGGCTGACAACATAACTCCAATTGTTGTGAAACTAAACAGCGTTATTACCAATTTAGACACATTGATTGTTGGGGTGAATAATATCTTAGACCATAAAGCTCAGCAAGATGTTAAGGCAAGTCTTGAGAACATTAAGCAACTAACTCAAAATATTGAAAATATTACAGTTAAAGTGGATGGTTTAATGGATAAGGAAAAGAATAAGATTGATGCAATACTAACCAATGCAGAAAGCATAACCAATAACTTCAAGCAAAATAATGATAAGCTAACTAATGCCATTAATAATTTCAGCAATATTAGCGACACCATAGCAAAAGCCAATTTGGGAAAAACTATTTTGGAAGCTAACGAAAGTTTAACTTCTCTTACAAAGACTATGCGTTCTATTGAGAAAGGTGAAGGAAATGCAGGATTATTGCTTAAGGACGATAAGCTCTATAAGAATTTAGAAAGTTCAACTAAGAAATTAGATGCCTTAATTGAAGATATTAAACAAAATCCAAAACGCTATTTGAAGTTTAGTGTGTTTTAACCCACTTTTGACAAAAGTATAATATTAATTAGAAAGAAAAAAATATTCGATAAAGAAAACAAAAAAAAGAAGGGCAACCCAATTAAGGATTACCCAACTTTTCAATTACCCCTCATTCCCCTAAAGGAGAGGAAAGTTTTGCACTTACGGATTAACAACTTCTTCAGCAGGCAACACCAATCCCTTAGGCATTGGATTACGATACTCGTAATAAGCTGTTTTTAGCTTGTTCTTAAAGCGAACGTTAGGTCTGAAATTCACTTTAATCCCTTTGATTGTGGAAGCATCAACTTCTTCAGCAGTATCCATAGCCTTAGCCTTAAGGTATGGTGTGAAGTTACCAAGCTGATTCAATTGAACGGTTGTTCCATTCATTGTTTCTTCAGTGATAACCATTTGCAAAGCTCTAATAGCTGAAAGAATATCATTCTCAGCCAATGAAGATGCTCCAGCAATTCTCTCAATCAATTGCTCTTCTGACATAATACCATTGCGTGAGATAACTGCTAAGTACTTTTCCCCAGGGGAAGCTCCAACAGAAATTTTCTTCTTAATGGAAGTCCAATTCATCATAATAAATCTGCGATTTACCTTAATATCATCGACGAGGTTTTTAAGTTTTACATAATTGTGGATTATTTCCACCTTTAATTGTAATGCAAAGATACAACATATTTTCCTTAAAAACAAGCATATAACTAAAATACTTTCACTTTGTAACTAAAAAAATTACATCTCTTTGCGTGATTAATATTTTAGATATATTATCTGTAAAAATA
>CAYFWD010000068.1:0-9851 GCA_964346795.1 uncultured Bacteroidaceae bacterium | reverse complement strand
GACCTTAAATCTTCGTTTTTACGAGGTTGAAATGGCATTTCGTTTCCACGAGATGCCATTTCGTTATAGATGAGATGCCATTTCACGACAACGAAATGCCATTTCGACTTCACTAAGTCTTCGTTTTTATGTCGTCAAATCTTTGTTTTAATCTCGTAAAAAGGCTGTTTTGGGGTCATAAAAAAAGCCCCCAACAGAATATTCCATTGAGAGCTTAATTGGAGAGTAATAATTATTTATTTAGTTCTTAGCGATTCAAGTTTTGCATTCACTTCTTGATATTTTTCCTTCATTTCTAATCGTGAGTAAATAACCTTCAAAGCGTTTAGTGTTGCAATATCATTAGGTTTTTTAGTCAAAACTTTTTCAAAGTAAGGAATTGATGTATTGAATTTTTCTTTTGATTCTAATTGCATTTTATCATAAGTAGCTGTTGCATCAAGTGGTAGATTGTCTGCTTGGTCTTTTATATCTACTGCCCAGTTAAAATACAATACTCCTAATCCAAAGTTTGCATCTGTTTGATTTGGGTCTAAAGAAATTGATTGGTTGTACATTGAAATAGCATCTTCCTTGTTGTTAGCATCACGTAAAGAGTTTGCAATAATTACTAAAACTGCTGGTTTGTTTTGAGAAATTGTATCTGCCATAGATTTAAGTGTTGCTATACATTTATCTGCTTCTTCTTTATTGCCATTTTCAATATATGCTCCTGATAGTAATCCTAATAATTTGTAGTTTGAAGGAAGGTTCTTAACTCCTGCTTTCAAGACATTGATTGCCTTATCCATTTCCTTTGCTTGTTTGTTTGCAAGGAAAAGATTTATATAGATAGCTTCTTCCTTAGTATTTTGTTTTACTAATTGACGATATAGTTCTACTGCCTTATCCTTTTGACCTGTTGCATCATATGCTAATGACAAGCAAGCTTTAGAAGTCATTTCCACTTCTTTATTTCTTGAAACTTGAGCTGTTTTAATAACTTCTTCAAACATAGGAATGCTTTCTGCGTATTTTCCTTGATTAAAGTCACCAAACGCTAAATTAAATTGATAGACAACTATATAGTCTAAGGTATTAATATTAGCTTTCATATACTCAGATGTCTGAGCAGCTTTTTCAAGTTCTAAGGATTTCAAAATTGCATTTTTTGAAACTTCTGCTAATTCTGGAACGGGAGTATCAACTTTTTGTCTCTTAAAAAGCTTTTCATCTGTTTGAGATACTTCAACCAATTTAGCATATATCAATCCTGCATAGTGCCATGTTTTGGGGTCGTTTTTAGTATTATCGTGCTCGCAAGCTGCATCAATATTCTTTTTAGCATTTGCTAAACGATTATTTTTCATATCAGAATAAGCACTTTGTACTTTCATTGTTTGAGCTGTTGCACTTAAACCAAATGCTACTAATGCTACTAATAAAACTATTCTTTTCATTTTGATTTGTTTTTATTGATTTATGTTTTATTTAATTTTCTTCTGGTTCTTCTTCTTCCTCTATTATTTCTTCTTCTGGTTCATCATCAATAATCTCTTCTCCATCTATCATTGCTCTTTCAACATCTTCATCATCTTCCGTAACGTCTATCCTGCAAACAGCTGCTATCTCGTCTTCGTCATTAAGCTTAATTAATCTAACTCCTTGTGTTGAACGCCCCATTACTCTAATATCTTTTACTGCAATTCTTATTGTGATGCCTGATTTATTAATAATCATTAAGTCATTATCATCATTTACATCTTTTATTGCAATCAGGTGTCCTGTTTTTTCTGTTATCTTTAATGTTCTAACGCCCTTACCACCTCTGTTTGTATGACGATACTCTTCAATATTAGAACGTTTTCCATATCCTTTTTCTGATACAACTAATATAGTTCTTTCCTTATCTTCTACACAAACCATGCCAACTACAAAATCTTTCTCATCTTTTAGAGTAATTCCCTTCACTCCTGAAGCTCCTCTTCCCATTGGTCTAACCTTGCTCTCTGAGAAACGAATACAGTTACCACTATTAAGAGCTAAGAAAATTTCATTGTATCCATTAGTAAGTTTAGCCTCCAAGAGTTCGTCTCCTTCTCTTATTGAAATTGCAATAATTCCATTTACTCTTGGACGAGAATAAGCCTCAAGGGTTGTTTTCTTAACAATTCCATTCTTAGTACAAAGAACTATATAGTTATTATTGATGTAGTCTTCATCTTTTAAGTCTCTTGTGTTTACATAAGCCTTAACTGTATCATCTGGCTCAATGTTGATAAGATTTTGAATTGCTCTTCCCTTAGATGTTTTTGTACCTTCTGGAATTTCAAAGACTCTCATCCAATAGCAACGTCCTTTCTCTGTAAAGAAAAGAATATAATTATGCATTGTTGCTGTATAAATATGTTCTATAAAGTCTTCATCTCTCGAATTAGCACCCTTTGAACCCTTACCACCTCTGTTTTGAACCTTATATTCAGATAAAGGAGTACGTTTAATATATCCAAGATGAGAAATTGTTATAACAACATCTTCGTTAGCAATCATATCCTCTATCTTAAAGTCAGTGGCAGAATACTCTATACTTGTTTTTCTCTCATCACCATATTTCTCTCTTATTTCCAAAAGCTCATCCTTAATAACCTGCATCAATACTTCTCTATTATTAAGAATTTCATGACAACGCTTAATAAATGCCATTAGTTCGTCGTATTCTGATTGAAGTTTTTCTCTTTCCAAAGCTGCCAATTGTCTTAAACGCATATCAACAATTGCCCTTGTTTGTATTTCTGTAAACCCCCAACGCTCACTCATAGTTTCTCTTGCTGCATTAACAGTCTCGCTTGAACGAATAATAGCAATAATCTCATCTATAAAATCAAGTGCTTTTAGTAATCCTTCCAAAATATGAGCTCTCTTTTCTGCTTCTGCAAGCTCAAATCTTGTTCTTCTCTCAACAACCTCTATCCTATGCTCTACAAAATACTTAATAATATCTTTCAAATTCAACAAAAGAGGTCTTCCATGAACCAAAGCAATACTATTGATTGAGAAAGAAGTTTGTATTTCAGAATATTGATAAAGTTTATTAAGCACTACATTAGTAATAGCATCTTTTTTAAGCCTATAAACAATCCTTATTCCATCTTTATTACTCTCATCCCTAATTTCAGCAATACCTTCTATCTTCTTTTCATCAGCAAGTTGTGCCTGACGACGAATCATCTCTGACTTATTAACTTGATAAGGTATGGAAGTAACAATAATTTGGTCATGACCATTTTCTGTTTGTTCAATATTTGCTTCTGCTCTAATAACTACTTGCCCTCTTCCTGTTTCATAAGCCGAACGCACTCCCTCATAACCATAAATAATACCACCTGTTGGAAAATCAGGAGCTTTTATATACTTCATCAGCTCATCAATAGTAATATCATTATTATCAATATAAGCTATTGTTCCATCAATTACTTCAGTAAGATTATGTGGAGCCATATTTGTTGCCATACCAACTGCAATCCCAGAAGCTCCATTTATCAATAGATTTGGTATTTTTGTAGGTAAAACTGTAGGCTCTTTTAAACTATCATCAAAGTTATTTTGAAAATCAACAGTATCTTTATCTATATCAGCCAATATTTCTTCTGAAATCTTTGCCAAACGAGCTTCAGTATAACGCATTGCTGCTGGTGGGTCTTGGTCAATAGAACCAAAGTTACCTTGACCATCAATAAGCTTATATCTCATTTGCCAAGGCTGAGCCATACGAACCATAGCATAGTAAACAGAGCTATCTCCATGAGGGTGATACTTACCAAGAACCTCTCCTACTATTCTTGCACTTTTCTTTGTTGGTGAACTATAAAACATCCCCATATCATTCATAGCATATAAAATTCTACGATGAACAGGTTTCATTCCATCTCTCACATCAGGTAAAGCACGAGAAACAATAACACTCATCGCATAATCTATATATGCGCTTTTCATTTGTTTTTCAATGTTTACCTTAATAATCTTTTCGTTTTCTGAGTTCATTTTTATTATTTTTCTGAGTAATTTCAATCTGCGAAGATACGATTTTTTTTGAAAGAAGAACCTAATTTATTTTAATAAAAAATTGAGTTAAGATTATTTTTTCAAAGTTGAGTGGTTTTTTAGTAACGTTTTTTGATAACCATAAAAATATCTTTGCAGGATTTCTTTAAAATATTTCATTTAATTCTAAGATTTATTGAAGTATTATTAATGTTATTTTTATTAATAAAAGTATATAGTTAAAAGATAAAAATCAACCAAAAATCTTTATGAAAGCAAAAATTAGTATATTTGTGCCTTTAATAGTAAACCATGAAAGAAATTTTTATTCAAAAGATAAATCATTTATATAAACAACTTTTAATTTGGAGACTAAAGAATGTTACTGATTATCAATACATGATATTTATGTCTTTCGTTGTAGGGTTGGCTTGTGGTTTGGCTGCTGTAATTCTTAAAAACACTGTTCATTATACATATTTATTTATCACCGACACAAAATGGTTCTCGGTTGATAGGTCTAATTTTTTCTTTCTTATTTATCCAATGATTGGGATTGCAATTACCGTATTTATTATCAAGTATTTTATCAAGGATGATTTGAGTCATGGAGTTAGTAAGGTAATGTATGCAATGAGCAGAAAAAAAGGTTATATCAAACCTCATAATTGTTATAGTTCCATTATTACTTCTTCAATAACTGTTGCTTTCGGTGGTAGTGTAGGTTTGGAGGCTCCTGTTGTCTTAACGGGAGGTGCATTGGGGTCAAATCTTGGAAGACTTGGAAGATTAGATAGAAAAAACACCATGACTTTAATAGGCTGTGGGGCAGCTGGTGCAATTGCAGCATCTTTTAAAGCACCTATTGCAGGAATACTATTTGTCTTTGAAGTTTTGATGTTTGATTTGACTATGGCGACAGCAATTCCTTTGCTAATATCTTCCATAACTGCTTCAATGATAGCATACTTTTTCCTTGGTTATGGATTGCAATTTGATTATAATGTAACAGAGGGTTTTGAACTTGTAAAGATACCTGCATTTATTCTTTTAGGAATTGTTTCTGCCTTTGTGTCTTTATATTTTCTTAAAACGAATAAGTTTATATCTAAACTCTTTATGAAGTTTAGTACTTTGAAAAAAATTATTATTGGGGGAATAATTTTAGGTACACTTCTGTTTTTCTTCCCTCCATTGTTTGGAGAGGGCTATACAGTTTTAGGAGAATTGCTAAATAATGATACTGATGCTGTTTTTAAGAATACTTTCTTTTATCCTTATAGAAATAGTTCTTGGATGATTATTGGAATTATTTTTGCAGTACTTATCTTTAAGGCAGTTGCAACTTCTGTAACAACATCAGCAGGTGGAGTTGGAGGTACTTTTGCTCCTTCTTTGTTTATTGGTGGTTTTACAGGTTTTGTTGTTGGAAGGTTAATAAATATGTCAGGACTTTTGGTTGTTCAAGAAAGTAATTTTGCTTTAGTAGGTATGGCATCAGTTATGGCAGGAGTTATGCACTCTCCACTAACTTCTACTTTCCTTATTGCCGAAATAACAGGTGGTTATGCTCTTTTTGCTCCACTAATGATAGCCACAACCATATCTTACATTGTACTTAAACCAATGAATAAGTATTCAATATATGCAGAAGAATTAGCTTTGGAAGGAAATCTTATAACTCATAACAAGGACAAAACAGCTCTTCAATTTATTGATAAATATAAATTAGTAGAGACAAACTTCATACCTTTACTTTATGATAGCTCATTAAGGGATATTGTGGAAGCTGTTCAAAAAAGTACCCGTAACTTTTTCCCAATTGTTGATAAAGAAAATAACTTTTTAGGAATAGTTGTTATTGATGACTTCCGCCCTTTATTATTTAAGCCAGAGTATTATGATATATATGGAGTGAAGGATTTTATTCGTTATTCGGAGCATTTTATTGTGGATATATCCGACCCATTGGAAGAGATGGTTTCAAAGTTTAGAGGAGCGGATAGATATACTTTAGTTGTGGTTGATAAAGGAAAATACGTTGGATTTATGTCAAGAGCCAATGTATATGCTGAATACAGAAAGTATGTTAGTACTTTTTCGGAAGATTAGATAGGTTATATTTTATATCTTTGCATGATATGAAAGAAAAAACAGAACTATTAAATATTAAAGATGCAAGTGTTTGGGCAAGTGAATATTTGGGCAAGAATGTTACACCTGCCAACATCTCCTATCTTATTAATTATGGTAAAGTTTCAAAGGTTGATGAAAATGGAAATACTCAAATAGTTAAGGAGGAGTTGGTTGAATATTATAGCAAATACAAGTCTGATAGAGAAAAAGCATGGAAGGAAAAGCTGGGAGATGATTTGAATTGGGCTTTATCATTTGAACAAGTTAAAGAATCTGAAACAACCAAACATTTTAATAGGCTTCATCCTTATAAAGGAAAATTTATACCTCAATTAGTTGAATATTTTTTAGACTCTCATATTGATGCTTTCAAAAAAGACAGGAATTAAGTTACAAAAAGAAATAAACAAATTTACGATATAAATAATATAAAAACTAAGAATATTAAAATGAATAATTGGATTAATTTAAGCATTGAATATGCAAATCAAAAGTCTTATCTTGATGATTTATTTTGTGTATATCCAACAATTCCAGATGGCATAAGAACAATTGATAAAGAAGTTTGGGATAAAGTTAAAAATGCATACTTCAAACAAGACAATATTTTACTTATTAGAGAATTATTGGAATTAGATTTATTTCCTATAAAGGATAGCTATATTGCATATTTAAAAAGAGACAAGAATGCCATTAATCGTAATCCAAAAATCATTAATCGTATTTGTGGGAGATTATATGAAATGGGAATAGATAATCTTTATAAAAAATGTAGCATTCCAAAAGAAACAAATCGACAAATTGGTCCTATGTTTAAAAATTGGCTAAAAAATAAATCATTGGGTATATGTCCAGTAGATATTAACGAATTTACTTCTAATAACAACGATGCTATTCTCGAAGGTTCTGATAAAATAATGATGGATTTTGCTCATAAAAACTTAAATTACAAACATAATAAAGGACTTGATTTTGTAGCTCGTTTCAATGGAAAATATGTAATTGGTGAGGCAAAATTTTAACAGATTTTGGAGGGCATCAAAATGCTCAATTTGCTGATGCAATAACTACAATAAAAACTCCTAATGTTAAAGCAGAGAAAATAGCAATATTAGATGGGGTTTTATATATAAAAGGTAATAATAAAATGTATAAATCTATCACAGAAACCTATAAAGATTATAACATAATGAGCGCTTTGGTTTTGAGAAACTATCTGTATCAAATCTAAATTTCAAATGAATAATACTTTAATACATAGTGATAATATCGTTGGTCTTAACTATCTTTTAAATGAAAAAGATTTAAGAGGGAAAGTTGATTTAGTATATATTGATCCACCATATTCAACAGGTAGTAATTTTACTATTACTAATGGTAGAGCAACTACAATTAGCAATTCTAAAAGAGGAGTTATTGCATATACAGATAATTTGAAAGGTGATGATTATATAGAGTTTCTAAGAAATCGTCTAATTTTAATACATGAATTATTATCTGAACAGGGTTCTATTTATATTCATATTGATTATAGAATAGGGCATTATGTAAAGATTATGATGGATGAAATATTTGGAATAAATAATTTCAGAAATGACATTACAAGAATTAAATGTAACCCTAAGAATTTTGATAGAGTTGGTTATGGTAATATAAAAGATTTAATACTTTTTTATAGCAAAACTTCTAATCCTATTTGGAACGAACCACGTAAGGCATATTCCGAGAGAGATATAGATAAGCTATTTCCCAAAATAGATAAAAACAATAGACGATACACAACTGTACCCATTCATGCACCAGGGGAAACAAGAAATGGCAAATCAAACCAAGCGTTTAAAGGCATGTTTCCACCTGAAGGTAGACACTGGCGTACTGATGTGGAAACTTTGAAACGTTGGGACGAAGAAGGATTAATAGAGTGGTCGTCTAATGGAAATCCAAGAAAAATAATTTACGCTGACGAAAGAGAAGGAATGCGAGTACAAGATATATGGGATTTTAAAGACCCTCAATATCCAGACTACCCAACTGAGAAAAATATAGAGATGTTGAATTTAATTATTAATACATCTTCTAATGAGAATAGCATAGTATTGGATTGTTTTTGTGGAGGAGGGACAACTTTAAAGTCAGCTCAGTTAAATAATAGAAGATGGATTGGGATTGACCAGTCTCCATTAGCAATACAAACGGTTAAAGAAAAGCTCAATTCAATGGAACAAAATTTATTTACATGTGAATTAAATTATGATTTTATTAAACTAATGTATCCTCAACGTAATATTTCACATAAATTAAAGGGTAATTTTCAAAAAGAAATAATATGAAAATAGCAGTTGTTGGAGCTACTGGATTGGTTGGTAGCGTTATTTTAAAAGTTTTGGAAGAAAGAGGGTTTGCCAATGAAGATATTGTTTTGGTAGCTACTGAAAAGAATATTGGAAGAAAGATTAAGTTTGCTAATAGAGAGTTAATAGTTTGCGGTATTGAAGATGCTATAAACCAAAAATGCGACTACGCTATTTTCTCCGCTGGAGGAAAAACATCAAAAGAATATGCTCCTTTATTTGCTCAAAAAAACACAATAGTAATTGACAACTCTTCCTTTTGGAGAAAAGATAAAAATATTCCTTTGGTAGTTCCTGAAATCAATGCTCAAATTATTAAAAAAGAAGACAGAATAATCGCTAATCCAAACTGCTCAACCATTCAGTTAGTAATGGTTTTAGCTCCTCTATATAAGAAGTATGGAATAAAGCGAGTTGTTGTTTCAACTTATCAAAGTGTTACAGGAACAGGAGTTAAGGCTGTGGAGCAATTGACTTCGGAAGAACAAAACAAAGATTGTGAAAAGGTTTATCCTTATCCTATCCACAGAAACCTTTTCCCTCATGGGGGTGATTTCTTAGAAAACAACTATACGACAGAAGAAGAAAAACTACTTGATGAAACTAGAAAAATACTCAATAATCAAAATATTCAACTAACAGCAACTGTTGCACGCGTTCCAGTTATGGGTGGACATAGTGAGAGTGTAAATATTGAATTTGAAAATGAATTTGATATATATGACATTTTTGCTCTTTTAAATAACACTAAAGGAGTAGTGATAATGGATAATCCAAGTGAAAATATTTATCCTACACCTCTTCATTGTCAAGGCAAGGATGATGTATTTGTGGGAAGGGTAAGAAGAGACTTCTCTCAACCCAAAACTCTTAACCTTTGGATAGTTGCTGATAATCTTAGAAAAGGTGCTGCAACAAATGCTGTACAAATACTTCAATACTTATGCTCACGATAAAGCTAAAAAAATGAAAAAACACCTATTAATTTTAATATTCTACCTTTCTTTTTCTCATCTCTTATTATCTCAAACAAGTAAAGCATTTGAAATTACAACCCAATATGGATATGTTTTTCCTACTAATAATTTTAAGACCGTTGCAAAATCCAACTCCACTCTCTAAATAAGTTTTTTCTGACTAAAAAAGCTATTTAAACTTTCAAATCGTCAGTTTTTCTTTAACATTATCTGCTTTATTGCTTGTTGATTTCTATTTTAAGACCGTTGCAAAATCTAATTCCTCTCTCTAAATAAGTTTTTTCTGACTAAAAAAGCTATTTAAACTTTCAAATCGTCAGTTTTTCTTTAACATTATCTGCTTTATTGCTTGTTGATTTCTATTTTA
>CAYFWD010000067.1:0-9891 GCA_964346795.1 uncultured Bacteroidaceae bacterium | reverse complement strand
GAGATAAGGTGTGATGCGATGTTGGAGACTTCCTGTCTGATAGTTAAAGAAATTAAACTCGCAAGTGAGTGCAAATTCATTGATTTTTGATTCAAAGCTAAGATTTCTTATATTGTCAAAATCGGAATCATAAGCTCCCACTTTTCCAAATATAGCACTTGCTTTCAAAACCCAGCGAGCATCAAAATTATAACGATAAATACCACCTATCATAAGATTGGTATTGTAGAAATTGTATTTGGGATTGATGTCTCCAAAGTAGTTTCCTCCTCCTGCTATTATTCCTATTTCGGAGCGGTCAATAAACTGTGCTTTTGTTTGTAAAGCTATCAGACTTAATATTATTATTATGATAGTTCTTTTCATGGGTTTTTGTTTTTTGTTTTGCAAAGTTAGTAATTTTTTTTCAATATTTTTATTTGTCAAACTCCAAAACTTCCAAGTCCTTAGGTTCAGAATCAATAATAAATCGTATAAGAGTAGATACCTTATGTATTCCTTTTCTTCCTGCAGCACCTGGATTTATGTGTAAAAGAGAGTGTTTTGGGTCAAACATAACTTTAAGAATATGGGAATGTCCTGCAATAAATATATTGGGTTTATGCAATTCAAGGAGTTCTTTAATGCCTTTGTCATACTTATTGGGGTATCCTCCTATGTGAGTAATCATTATTTTATGCCCTTCAACTTCTATTATTTCAACCTTTTTTGTGCGATTAACAATTCCAAAATCGTCAATATTTCCATATACAGCAATTGTTTCCTTAAAGCCTTGTAACTCGTCAAGTACCTCTTCACTTCCAATATCGCCAGCATGGATAATTAAATCCACATCCTTAAAGAACTCATAGACCTCTTTAGGCAAATAACCATGCGTATCAGACAAAACACCTATTCTTTTCATTCTAATTATTTTTTGCAAAGATAATATTTTATGCATTATTCTACTCTTTGCTTTTTTTTTCGGATATTTGCAAACTAAACTTTCCTTATTGTATGCTAAAGAATTTGAAAGCCTATATTCCTATTTTCTTCTCAATGCTCTTTTGGGGTATGAGTTTTATTTGGACTAAAGACCTTCTAAATGCTGGTTTTACTCCAATCATAATCATAACTCTTAGACTTGTGATTGCAGCTGTTTTACTTTATGTTATCTTTAAGACAGCAGGAAAGTTGGATAAGATAGATAAGAAAGACTATAAGCTTTTTATGGCATTAGCTTTCTTTGAGCCTTTTCTTTATTTCTTTGGTGAGAACTGGGGGTTGCAATATCTTGACCCAAGCATTGGCTCTATTATTATCTCTACTATTCCTGTCTTTGTGCCATTTGGACTTTATTTCTTCCATAAGGAAGCTTTACATTGGCAGCTTATTATTGGGGTTTTCCTTACCATTATTGGACTATTCATTATTAGTGTTTCGCCAAATACTGATTTTAGTGTAAGCTCTAAAGGGATAGCTCTTATGTTTTTAGCAGTGTTTTCAGCAGTAGGTTATAGTGTGGTTTTGTATAAGGTTATAAAAAAATATGAAGCCATTACCATTACAACAGCTCAAAATATAATTGGCTCTATTTATTATCTTCCTCTTTTCTTTATCTTTGAAATGAAAACATTAAAAACTCTAACCTTCAACTTAAGCACTCTTTATCCTCTTTTTGCTCTTGCCATACTTTGCTCTTCTATTGCTTTTATATGCTATTCCTATTCTGCCAAACGTCTTACAATACCTAAGACATCTGTATTTACTAATGCTGTCCCTATTGTTACTATTTTGTTTGCAGTAACTTTAGGAAAAGAAGACTTGAGTGTCAATAAAGTTGTTGGAATTATCGTTGTATTATTGGGAGTATTCCTAAGTCAAATTAATTTTAAAAGAAAGAATTATGAAAATAAAAGTTGGATTGGTGCAGTTAAGTTGCACAAAAGACAAGAATAATAACATAACAAAAACCATAGAAGCAATACGTCAAGCCGCTCAAAAGGGTGCTAATATTATTTGTTTGCAGGAGTTATTCTCTTCATTATATTTTTGTGATGTTGAGGATTATGAAAACTTTAAGTTAGCAGAGTCAATCCCAGGGGAAACAACATCGGTTTTTGAGAAACTTGCTAAGGAGTTGGGTGTAGTTATCATTGCATCTTTGTTTGAAAAACGAACTCATGGACTATACTTTAATACGACAGCAGTAATAGATGCTGATGGAACTTATCTTGGAAAATATAGAAAAATGCACATACCTGATGACCCTGGCTACTACGAAAAGTTTTATTTTACACCTGGAGATACAGGCTATATGACTTTCAAAACAAAGTTTGGAAGGATAGGAGTTTTGATTTGTTGGGACCAATGGTATCCAGAAGCAGCAAGGATAACATCGCTAATGGGAGCAGAGATACTTTTTTATCCGACAGCAATAGGTTGGGCAAAGTCGCAAGATAATGAAACAAACACAGAACAGTATAATGCTTGGCAAACCATTCAGCGTTCTCATGCCATAGCCAATGGAGTTCATGTTGTAAGTGTAAATCGTACGGGAGTAGAAGGAGAGATGCAGTTTTGGGGAGGAAGTTTTGTGTCCAATCCATTTGGAACAGTTATGTATCAAGCACCGCATTTGGAAGAAGATATTAGCGTGGTGGAGGTTGATATTAGCAAAACAGACCACTACCGCACCCATTGGCCATACCTAAGAGATAGAAGAATAGACTCCTACAATCTTATAACTAAAAGATATATTGATAATGAATAATATTGAGCTTAACAAGATTTATAACGAGGATTGTTTGTTGACGATGAAATCAATGCCTAACTCTTTCATTGATTTTATTATCACATCTCCTCCTTATGATGATATTAGGAATTATAATGGATATGAGTTTGATTTTGAAAATATTGCTAAGGAGACTTTTAGAATATTGAAGGATGGAGGTGTTATGATTTGGGTAGTTGGTGATGCTACTATTAATGGAAGTGAAACAGGTACATCATTCAGACAAGCATTATATTTTATGGATATAGGATATAGGCTTCACGATACTATGATATATTATAAGAATAACCCTATGCCTCAAACGGGAAATCGTTATCATCAACATTTTGAATATATGTTTTGTCTATCAAAAGGCAATCCAAAAGTATTTAATCCTATTACTGAGCCGACCAAATATAGTGGATTAGCTAATATGAAAAATAGAGGAAAGTATGGAGAGTTAATATATGATAAGATAGAAAGAACAAAAGAAAAGAAAGTAGGTAATGTTTTTTTCTATTCAATAGGAGGAGGTATATCAACAAAAGATAAAATAGCTTATAAACATCCAGCAATATTTCCGGAAAAATTAGTAAGAGATCAGATAATAACATGGACAAATGAAGGCGATTTGGTTTATGACCCATTTATGGGAAGTGGAACAACAGCAAAGGTAGCTCAACTTTTGAATAGAGAATGGATAGGTTCGGAAATTTCTAAAGAGTATGTTGATATTGCCGAAATAAGACTTGAACAATACATGTTAGATAATTTATTTAATACAATAGAATAATATGGATTTGATTCAGAAAGGTTCTCAAACAGCAAAAAATGGATTTAAGAATGAAGACGATATTATTCGTAAGTTTAATGACTGGGAAAAAGATGCAGAGGCTTTGGAATGGTTGAGAATAATGAACTATAATATTGACGAGATAGAATATGTTTATGCGGAAAAACTAAGTGGAGAGAAGACAGATGTTCAAGTTCAAGTAACTATTAAACTAAAAAAGCTGATAGATGTTGAGAATATCCAAGTAAAATTAGTTAGTAATACTAATGGATATAATCAAATAGATAAACGTTGGGTTGATAAGTATGTAGAATTATGGAATGTTCCAGATAAGATAACAACTATTTTAAAGCTTTATACTGGAGAGAATAAGCCAATTATTAAATCTCCAAGAGATAAAAGAAGAATGTTTATTGATGAGTTTGAAGACAAGGAACAAAAGATGTTAATTAATTGGTTAAAAGAAAATCAATCATTAATTGTTTCTGATGTTTTGAAGGGAAGGGGAAAATTTGCTGCTGAATGGATGTTAGTTGCACAAAAAGTTAATAATAATTCAAAATGGATATTGAAACCTATGAATTATTGTTTGAACTTTTTTGGAAATGGAGAGGTTGTTATCTCTTCAAGAGGTAGTATAAGAATAGGTAAAATAACTATGCAAAGAAAAGGAGGTGACGGAGGAAGAAAGACTGCAAATATGTTACAGTTTAAGATAAATCCAGCCTTATTATTTGACAAAAATTAATAATATGAAAACACCAAAAGAATTAGGATATTATTTTCCTGCTGAATGGGTAAGACATGCTTCAACATGGCTTTCTTATCCTCATAATGAAAACTCTTGGCCAGGGAAAATAGAAACAATATTCTCAAACTATAATCTTTTTATCAAAGAAGTTTCTAAAGGAGAGATTGTTAATATTAACATTTTAGACTCTTCAATGAAGGAAAGAGTTGAAAGGGAACTAAAGGAAATAGGTGTTGATATGTCAAAGATAGTCTTCCATAACTTTAAGACCAATGATGCTTGGTGTAGAGACCATGGGGGAGCAATTCTTTTGAATAATAATGAAAATAAGAGAGCTTTGGTTGATTGGGATTATAATGCTTGGGGAGGGAAATATCCTTCAGAACTTGATAATAAGATTCCTTCTCAAATGGCAGAATACCTCAATTTAGAGGTCTTTCGTCCAAATATCGTTATGGAAGGAGGGGCAGTGGAGTTTAATGGAAAGGGAACATTGATTACAACAAAGGCTTGTCTTTTGAATGAAAACCGCAATCCAAGTCTTAATCAAAAGCAGATAGAAGAAAAACTTATTAATTTTTATGGAGTTGATAATATTATTTGGCTTGAAGATGGTATTGAAGGTGATGATACTGATGGACATGTTGATGATATTACAAGGTTTGTAAACGAAGATACCGTTGTTACAGTGCTAGAAGAAAACAAGAATGATTATAATCATGCTCCACTGAAAGAAAATCTTAATATACTGAATAAGGCAAGACTTGAAAATGGAAAGCAAATGAATGTTGTTGAACTTATTATGCCCGAAACAGTTGTTTGGGAAGACCAACGTTTGCCTGCATCTTATGCTAATTTCTATATTTCCAATGAAGCTGTTATTGTACCAGTGTTTAATTGCAAGAATGATAATAAAGCAATCTACACTTTGGAAGAGTGCTTTAAGGATAGAAAGGTTGTTGGAATAAACTCTGTTGATATTATATGGGGCTTAGGTTCGTTCCATTGTTTAAGTCAGCAAGAACCAGAATTATAGTTTTAGATAATTATGAAAAGAATAGTTTTCTTATTTTTCTTAGTTCATATTTCATTTTTTGCCTTTGCACAAGAGCAACAACTGCTGCAAAGTCTTCAAAGCAGGTTTGATTCTGTTTCGGAAATAAAGAATTTGAAGGTAGATAACCTTTTCTCCTTCACAACAAACAACAGGGTTGGGCTTATAAGAGCAACAGGAGCTTTGGTTTATGAACCTTATTTTGAATCGGTGTCGGTATATAAAGCAAATGACTTTAATTATATTAAGGCTAAGATGCCCAATGGAAGAATGGCTTTGCTTGATACTGATGGCAAGGTTGTGTTTCAACCAATTTATGAAGATGTCTTTGTAACAGAAGATGACTTAGTCCTTACAAAGTTTAATAATAAGTATGGTATTGTAACTTTTGAAGGTTTAGGCTATTTATATCCTGAATTTGATACAGTGAAGGTAATGATTGAAGAAGATACTTTCTTTGTTGCTTCAATGGGAGAAAAGAATATGGTCTTTAATACCAATAGTGATATAGTTGAATATTTTGATAAAGACACTGTTATTTCATTTGTTGAGGTTGTCAATACTTCTTTACTTCCTTTTGCATGGATTCAAGAGCCTACTTCTGATATTGTTAGATATATTGGAGGTGGTAATTTCTATGTTAGAGAAAAGGATAAAACAAAAATTGTTAACAGGAATGGAGAAGAGGTAGAAAGTAAGAAGTTTTTAATATCAACAGAAAACATTGTAAACTTTGACTGGGAAAGGATACTTTTTAAGGCACATTCTTTTGTTGGAATGATGAATTATGATGGATTGGTGATTGTAGAGCCAAAATATCAGGATATGAGTATTATTGTTCCTGACCAAGTTTATTCTTTTAAGTCAGATGATAAGTGGGGCTTGATAAATAAAGATGGTAAAGAATTAACAAGAGCTCAATTTGAGTCTTTTAGAGTTGAAACTTATGACGGCAAAGAGATAATAAAAACTAAGAATGATAGCGATAGAACAGCTCTTTTGAACAAAAGAGGAAGACCTATAATGCAGCCATATTATAATGATGTTGAGCCTGCTAATCTAAAAGGGTTTTATAATCAGATTGAAAATGGAGGGAAGGGGATAATAAGTGAAAAAGGTATAGTGTATGTTCGTCCTGAATACGATATGGTTGATGCTTATATTGAAGTGGATACTTTCTTTGTTGCAAAGAGAAATAATAGATATACAATATTTGGAACAAAGGGAGATATTATTTACGATGGTTTGAATATAATCATTGACATTTATGATTCTACTTTAGTCTTTGTTGAGAATAACCAACTTAAGAAAACTATAATAAGAGATAATCAAATTCAACAAAAACCTAAGCTTGTTAAGGTTAATTATAGTGAGTTAGGAAGAGTTTCAGACTCTCTTATAATTGTAAAAAATAATAAGGGGTGGACCTATGCAGATAAGAAAACCTTTAAGGCCATAACTAAAAAGACCTTTGACCATATTACTCCTTTTGTAAGAGGATATGCTTTGGCTGTGGAAAAAAAGAAATTAAATATTATTGACACTAATTTTAATGTAGTATTTAATGTTATTGATGGGGGATTGAGTGCTTCCGAATTACAGGGATTGGCAAATCAAATTTATGAGGCGTATAAGAATGGGAAAAGTTATCAATACATTAGAAAGAATGATAAGTTTGGAATATTACGATTAAAAGCAATAAAAGAAGTAAAAATCAAAAAAATATAAACGAAATGAAAAAACTATTTTTAATATTATTAGTTGGTATTGGGTTAAGCTCTTGCTCATCAACCTACAAATCTTACCCAATTGAAAATGCACCAAACAACACAAATAAAACAACTCTTTACTATTCTGTGCCAATGTCCACAGAGGTTGTCTTTGATGTAACGTTTATCAAGACCATTAAACAAAAAGGAGTGTTTGCAAACCAGTCTAATCTTTTAGGAGTTAAGAATGTAATAACTAATAATGAGGTTAAGTATGAGGTGAAAGATATTAAGATTTCTTCAAAAGCAAAGCTTTCTCCAATTCAGCAGTATGCTCTAATACTAAATAGCGATAAGTTTAACGTGTTTCAATCTCCTCAAGGAACACTTGAAAGTATTGTTTTGAAGGACAGGAAAGCATCTTCAAAGCAAAGAATAGAGCAAGAGCCTATCACAAATACTATATCTCAAAAGAATATTGAGCCTTCTGCATCAATCATGACTAAGCCTATATTTGAAACACGCCTTCAACAAAAAGGAATGTTGGAAAAGGTAAACTTTTCTGCATCAGAAGCAGTTAAGAAGATAGAACAGCTAAGAGAAAGACAGGTTGAAATACTTTCAGGAGGATTGGAAGGAACTTATATAAATACTACTGTAGATTTTATGTACAAGCAATTAGATGAGATAATTGATGGTTATGTTGCCCTATTTACAGGAACAGAAACAATAGTTGAAGAAACTTACACCTTCACTCTTACTCCTAAAAAACCAATAATCGCAGAGGAAGACCTTATCCTCCCTTTAGAAAACAGCCCTATTCCTCTTTTAGCACGTTTCCACACAAACAACCAATCAGAAGCATTTAAGAAAAGTACAAATAAATCACCTGACTCACAAGTTGAGATAAAGATAAATGATAAGAAAGTTGAGGGGATAAAAGGAATTTATTATGCATTACCAGAACTTGTTTTGGTAAGTGTTGAAACACCAAAGAAAACCTTTTCTGAAAGAGTTGAGATAAACCAATATGGAGTAATTAAAACACTTACTGCTAAAAACAAGAACATATATTTTAATCCAAACACAGGCTCAATAAAGACTATAAGATAGATATTTATAGTTTTAAGTATTAATAGAGAATATTATTCCTAACTTTGCCAAAAATTTAAAAGAAAAATTTAACTATGTCAACAGCAAAAAAAGAGATAAAGAAAGTTACAGTTCATGTTCTTCAAGCCATGAAACTAAGGAACGAAAAAATATCAATGCTAACAGCATACGACTATACAATGGCAAGGCTGGTTGATGCAGCCAATATAGATGTAATCCTTGTGGGCGATTCGGCAGCCAATGTTATGGCAGGGCACAAAACAACACTTCCAATAACCTTAGATAATATGATATATCATGCAGCTTCTGTTGTAAGAGGGGCCGACAGGTCTTTGATAGTCGTTGACTTGCCTTTTGGAACATATCAAGGTAATTCAAAAGAAGCTCTTTGTTCTGCGGTTAGGATAATGAAAGAAACAGAAGCTAATGCAGTAAAGATAGAAGGAGGGAAAGAGATTTTGGAGTCAGTAAACAGGATACTTTCTGCAGGAATACCAGTTATGGGGCATTTGGGATTAACACCTCAATCTATAAATAAATTCGGAACATACGTAGTTAGAGCAACATCGGAACAAGAGGCAAATAAGCTAATTGAAGATGCACACGCATTGGAAGATGCAGGCTGTTTTGCACTAGTACTTGAAAAAATACCGGCAGACTTAGCAGAAAGAGTAGCTAAGGAACTTCGTATTCCGGTAATAGGCATAGGAGCAGGAGGAGGAGTTGACGGTCAGGTTTTGGTAATTCACGATATGTTGGGAATGACCCAAGAGTTCTCACCTCGTTTCCTTCGTCGTTATCATCATTTGGGAGAAGAAATAACTAACGCAGTAAAGCAATACGTTGCAGACGTAAAAAGCCGAGACTTCCCTAATGAAAAGGAACAATATTAGTAGTTTTAATCTAAAAAAGGTATAAAACAATTAATATTTATAACAAAAATTAATGATGATAAAAGAACTAAAAAATAAAAGTCTTCTTCATAATTTTCTTATTTTATATTGAGTAATATTTTTGCAAATATACAACAATAAAAATAAAAAGTCAAGTACCCTCCTTACAGGATATTAAGCCCAATTAAGTAGCTTGTATTGTTATTTATCTTGTTTTCATTATTTTATAAATGGAATATGTAATGCATACATGTTCTTATTTTTTTATTATAATGTTTTTAACATATTATATATATATTTACAATGTCTTATTCGGAAATCTCGTAAAAACTCCCAAAAACTTCTAAAAAACTTCTGATAATTCTGAAAAAAAATTTTGACAGTTATCAGATTTTTTTTTGATAGTTATCAGAAAAATTTTTGACAGTTATTAGATTTTTTTTTGATAGTTATTAGAAAAAATTTCTAACAGTTATTGGAATTTCTTGTCAAAGTGATTGAAATCAATCTTTTGAGGGATTTTCTTAATTCTAACGCTTATAAGAGACTTTTTCTCCTTTTAACCAAGGAGAGTTAAGGAATTTGTTAAAAAAATCAAACGAATATAAATTGTTGTTTGATAGGGATTAATGCTTAATAATTAGTGGTTAATATGTTTTTGGGAAATATAAAATATGCGGGATTACTTATCGACCATGTCGCTTTGCTTGGTAGAGAAATTTCGCACAATATTAACCACTAATCATTAAACAAATGAGATAGTCTCATTTATATTTTGGAGAGTTGGTTAAACTCTATTTGTTTGCTTCTATAAGTATGTTAAGTA
>CAYFWD010000066.1:0-9944 GCA_964346795.1 uncultured Bacteroidaceae bacterium | reverse complement strand
TATTTGTTGACCTTGGAGGTGTTGATGGACTTATCCACATTACAGACCTTTCATGGGGAAGAATTAATCATCCAGAAGAAGTTGTTGAATTAGACCAAAAGATAAATGTTGTTATCTTAGACTTTGATGAATCTAAGAAGCGTATAGCTTTAGGATTAAAACAACTTACTCCACATCCTTGGGATGCTTTAAGTCCAGACTTAAAAGTTGGAGATAAAGTTACAAGTAAGGTTGTTGTTTTAGCTGATTACGGAGCATTTGTTGAAGTTGTTCCAGGAGTTGAAGGACTAATCCACGTAACTGAAATGTCATGGAGTCAACATCTAAGAACAGCTCATGATTTCTTAAAGATAGGAGATGATGTTGAAGCTATCGTTTTAACTCTTGACCGTGAAGAAAGAAAGATGTCATTAGGAATAAAACAACTTATTCCTGACCCATGGGCAGATATTTCTTCAAGATACCCTGTTGGCAGCAAGCATGAAGCAACAGTAAGAAACTTTACAAACTTTGGTATATTTGTTGAATTAGAAGAAGGAGTTGATGGACTTATCCATATTTCAGACCTTTCTTGGAGCAAGAAGATTAAACACCCAGCTGAATTTACTAAGGTAGGAGAGAAAATACAAGTAGTAGTTCTTGAAGTTGATTCAGAAAACCGTCGTTTGAGCTTAGGACACAAACAACTTGAAGAAAACCCTTGGGACGTATTTGAAACAATATTCACAATTGGTTCAGACCATAAGGGAACAATCATTAACACCAGCGATAAAGGTGGTGCAACAATAGCACTTCCTTATGGGGTTGAAGCTTTCTGTCCAAAATCTCACTTAGCAAAAGAAGATAAAACAAAAGCTGCTGTTGATGAACAATTAGACTTTAGAATAATTGAATTTTCAAGAGAAGCTAAGAAAATAGTTGTTTCTCACTCTAAAACTTGGCAAAAAGAAGAAGAAAAAGAAGATAAAAGAGCAAGTTCTGAGGAAAAAGCAATAAAGAAATTAAATGAAAATTTAGAGAAAACAACCTTAGGAGACATTGATGCTTTAGCTAACTTAAAAGAAGAAATGACTAAGAATGAACAAGAATAATTATTAGTTATAATTTACAATAATAAAAGAAAACGCTTAAACTTTTTTAGTTTAGGCGTTTTTTTGTTGGAGTTAAATAGTATTTAATGTAATTTTGCATTTTGTCAAATCCATGAACCCAATAAAAATATAATATTATGAAACGTTTTATCTTTTTGTTTTTATTAGTAGTGTTATTACCTTTGATCTCTTTTTCACAAGGTATAAATGCAATCTATTCATTCTCTAAATACAATATTCCTTTGCAAAAACCTTTTGTTGAAGTTAATACTTCTATTGATGCAAATAGCCTAACATACATTAATAACGAAGCACTTGTTGAGCTTACGTTGATAATAGAGAAAGACTCTCAAATAGTTTATGTTGAGAAAAGAGAACTCAAAGCAACAAAAAACAACAATAATGCTTCCATTATAGACATTCAAAGAATAAGTTTGAACAATGGAACATACTCTGCAAATATAGAACTAAAGGATAAAAACAAGGAAATGCAGCCTTTAAGAATAAAAGATGAGTTTGAAATAGATTATCCTAAGAATAAAATAGCAGTATCTTCTGTTCAGCTTATTGATTCTTATACCAAAACAACAACCCAAAACATTAGTTCCAAGAACGGATACGACCTAACCCCATACTTATTTGATGCAATAGGCGAAAATACGAATGTTTTGACCTATTATGCAGAAATATATAATGCCGATAAAGAGTTTGGAAAAGACTCCACCTATGCAATAACTGTTGGTTTAGAAAGCATAAAAACAGGAAAAAAAGTAGAAAACATACAAAGAATAAAGAGAGAAAAAGCAAAAGAAGTATCAATAGAATTAGCAAACTTAGATATATCAACCCTTCCACAAGGAGGATATTATTTAGTAGTTGAAGCAAGAAATAAGAATAACATATTATATGCATACAGCAAAACGGCCTTTTATAAATACTCAAAAGTAGATAAGAAAAACGATTCAATTATTCCTTCAGATGCTTTTGTTAATAAAATACCAAAAGAAGAGATTGATGAAAATATATTTTGTCTTAGACCAATTGCAAGTGAAGCACAAAAAATATACATAAATAAAAATATCAAGACCTCAACGCTTGAAGAAAAGAAACATTTCCTTTATATGTTTTGGAGAGGAATAAACCCAGATAACCCAAATATGGAATGGGAATCATATATGAATGAAGTAAGAATAGTCAATGAAAAGTACTCAACGAAGATTAAAAAAGGCTATGATACTGAAATGGGAAGAGTTTATCTTCAATATGGAAAGCCTGATATAGTTATTGACGAGAAGTTTAAGGCAACATCAGGTATGCGACAAAGCTCCATAGTTACTCAAGCAATCAATCCATTAACAGGCGAATTTGGACAAGATGCAATATCTTATATGCCATATCAGATTTGGAAATACCACAAAACTCCTTTTGGAGAAGTAAATAAAGGTTTTGTTTTCTACGCACCACAAAATAATCTAATGGAATACTTACTTCTTCATTCCGATGCTAAGGGCGAGCCATACGATATGTATTGGGAAACCAAGCTTACAAGAGGCAATATGCCAGAAGGAATGGAAGGAGAGGCAGGATTGCAATTTAAAAGAGGATACTAAAAAATATGAGAAGAATAGCCGTAGTTATACTTAACTGGAACGGAAAAACTCTTTTAGAAAAGTACCTGCCTTCAGTAGTAGAGTACTCTAAGGAAGCCGAAATCATAGTTGCAGATAATGCATCAACCGATGATTCTGTTTTATTCCTTAAAGCAAACTATCCTCAAATACGCATAATACAACATAAACAAAACTTAGGCTTTGCACAAGGATACAACGAAGCCCTTGAAGAAGTAGAAGCAGAATATTATGTCCTTCTCAATTCAGATGTTGAAGTAACAGAAAACTGGTTAAAAGGTATAATGGAGCTTATGGATAAAAATCCAAGAATAGCTTGTTGCCAGCCCAAACTTCTTTCAATGACTCAGCGAACACATTTTGAATATGCAGGAGCTGCAGGAGGATATATTGATTATTTAGGCTATCCATTTTGTAGAGGAAGGATATTTAACCATATAGAAGAGGATAAGGAACAATATGATAATATAAAGGAAATCTTTTGGGCAACAGGAGCAGCAATGTTTGTAAGGTCAAGGTTATATCAAAGCTTTGGAGGATTGGACGCAGACTTCTTTGCTCACCAAGAAGAGATAGACTTTTGCTGGAGATTGAAAAATGCTGGATATAAAATATTTTATTATCCGCATTCCGTATGTTATCATTATGGCGGAGCTTCTCTTAACAAGACATCACCCTACAAAACTTTTCTCAACTTTAGAAACAACCTATACATGCTATATAAGAATCTACCAAAAGAAAAACGAAGTAAAGTATTATTTAAGCGCTTCTTTTTAGACCTAATAGCAGCATTTTCTTTTCTTTTAAAAGGTAGTGGAGGGGAATTTAAAGCCGTTTTCAAGGCCTATGTAGCCTTTTTGAAAAACAAACACCTAATGGCAAAGAAAAGAAACTTTATCCTTAACCCCAATATAAAAGAGATTTATCCTAAAAGCATAGTTAAGGAATATTATCTTAAAGGAAAGAAAAATTTTTCTCAGCTTGATTTTTAAGAAAAAAAGTAAAGCTTAGATTAGAAAAGAGCTAATAGCTAATTCATACCCTTTTATTCCAAAGCCAAATATGCTCCCTTTACAGTATGGAGCAATAAGACTTTTATGCCTGTAATCTTCTCTTGCCAATATATTTGAAATATGAACTTCTACAACAGGGCTTGTTATACTTCTTATAGAGTCAGCTATTGAAACCGATGTGTGAGTGTAACCACCTGCATTAAGAACTATTCCATCATAGCTAAAGCCAACTTCTTGAAGCTTATTAATGATTTCTCCCTCAATATTGGACTGATAATACTCCAAACTAAGCTTAGGAAACAATGTTTTAAGCCTTTGAAAATACTCCTCAAAGCTAATATTACCATATATATCTTCTTCTCTTTTGCCTAAGAGATTAAGATTGGGGCCATTAATTATTATTATTTTCATAGTAATTGGGCTTTGTTAAACTATATTATTAAAGAGTTATGGCTTCTTTTTTAGAAGGTATATAAATATTATTATATCCGTTTTCTTTCAAAATACCGCTAAATGTCTCTTGAGTCTCTTCTTCTCCGTGTACTAAGAATATTTTTTTTATCTTTTTCTTGTTTTGACAAGAGAGATATTGAAGCATTTCGTTATAGTCAGCATGTGCTGAATAAGATTCAATACGTCTAACCTCTGCCTTAACCTTATATTTATTGCCGAATATTGAAATAATCTTATCCCCTCTTAATATCTTTGCTCCAAGAGTTGTTGGGGCACAATAACCAACAGCAAGTATTGTTGTCCTCCTATCTTCAACATTATTGGCAATATGATGTTTAACCCTACCTGCTTCCATCATACCAGATGAAGATATGATTATCATTGGACGATGAATTGAATTTAAAGCTTTAGACTCTTCAGCAGAACGTACATAGTGTAACCTTTCAAAACCGAATGGGTCCTTATCTGTTTTCATATATTCTTTAATCTCATCGTTGAAACACTCCGTATGTAGTCGCATTATATTTGTTGCATTAATACTTAAGGGACTATCAACATAAACATCAATATCAGGCAAAAGCTTCTTCCTTTCCAACCTGTCTAAAGCATAAATAACCTCTTGTGCTCTGCCAATAGCAAAGGAAGGAATTATTAATTTGCCTTTTTTCTTACAGCAAGTGTGAACAACAGCGTCCAAAAGTTCTTGTTCGGAAGTAGTAATATCGGTGTGTAGCTTGTCGCCATAGGTTGATTCTAAGATAATATAATCAGCTTGTGGGAATGCTTGAGGTGATTTCAGTATCCTTTTAGAATAACGTCCAACATCACCACTAAAGGCTATTTTTACTTCTTTTTTGTTTTCTATTATCTTTATGTTTACTGTTGCACTTCCAAGTATATGTCCGTTATCTGTAAAACGAATTTTTATATCTGGGTCAATAAGAAAATCTCTCTCGTAAGGTATTGAGATAAAGTATTGCATAGCTTCTTGTGCATCGCTCATAGTGTAAATAGGTTCTACTTCAGAAAGACCTTGACGTCTTCTTTTTTTATTAAAAGTGTAAGTATCCTGCTCTTGTATGTATCCACTATCAGCTAACATAATAGAACAAAGGTCTCTTGTTGCTGGAGTACAAAATATTGAGCCCTTAAAACCGAGTTTAATAATATACGGAATAAGCCCAGAGTGGTCAATATGAGGATGAGAAAGCAATAGATAGTCTATTTCCGAAGGCTCAAAGCCAAGGTCTCTGTTCAATTGGTCTGTCTCCAAACCCTTACCCTGAAACATTCCACAATCCAAAAGAATCTTTTTACCTTTATTTGTAGTAATTAAATGTTTACTTCCAGTAACTTCTTTTGCAGCACCTAAAAACTCTATCTTCATAGCTTATTAGTTTTAATGAATTTGATTAGCAAAGTTAATATAATTTTTAATACTAAGAGATATTTATAATATAAAAATAGGATATAACCCCATTCAGTAAGGCTAATGAAAAGGATAATATTTTCTTAGAATATGTTTTTGCGTTATTGGTTTAGGTTTATAATATGCCTCTTAATAACCTTTCTAAGTCTTCTATAATAAAGAATTGCAGCCGTTAGAAGTCCGGCAAGGAAGCCTGCAAATATGCTCCAAGTACCTAAGCCCAATATAAAGCCACATATATAAGCAAAAGGAAGAGCAACAAAGATATAAGAAATCAAGGCATATTTCATAGGTTTAGCCACATCATTTATTCCTCTTAAAGCACCAAGAAGAGAAACTTGAGAGCCATCAATTATTTGAAATACCCCTGCAACAATAAAAAAGTCTATTGCTATATCTATAACCAAGCTGTCAGAAGAGAATATCATAGCAATATACCGTCCAAAAACTATCAATATAATAGCCATACAAGACATAGTAAGAAAAGAAAGTTGGAAGCCAGCCTTAAACCTTTTTTTTACTTCTATCATATCCTTAGTGCCAAAAGATTGAGAAGTAAGTATGGTAATAGCACTTGATATTCCAGAGGCTATTAAAAACGTAGTCCCAACTATTGTCATTACTATCTGATATGCTGCTAAAGCCTCCTTAGATACCCAACCCATCATTATAGTTAATCCCAATAGGGAGAAAAACTCTAAAAACATCTGTCCTGCAATAGGAATACCAAGCCTTAGAAGCCTTATATGGTATTCTTTTGTAAGGTTAGAAAAGGCAAAAAAGCTTAAGTACCTTTTGTAGTTGGCCTTAAGGTACATATAAAGAATAAAGGCAATAGGCATAAGTAATCGTGAGATAAAGGTTGCCAAAGCAGCACCAGTAACTCCCATCTTAGGAAAACCAAACTTACCAAAAATCAAAACATAATTCAAAACAATATTAAGCAGGTTGGCAGATATGGTAATAAACATAGAGGGCTTGGTGTTGCCCACTCCTTCCATAAACTGCTTAAATGAAAGGAATATAAGTTGAGGTATAAAGGATAGAGAAACAATAAAATAATAAGGATAGCATATTTTAATAACGTCCTCAGGCTGCCCCAAAAACTTCAGAAAAGGCATAAGGATAAGCAGTAAGGCAACTATAATAATGGAGATAATGGTGTTAAGAGATAGGGAGTTTTGTAGTAATATTGACGAAACCCTATGTTCTTTTCTTGCATAACTCTGTCCAGTAAGAGGAGTAAGAGCCATAGCAATACCCATACCCACAACCAAAGCATTATAAGTAACGTTTCCAGCAAATGCAACAGCAGCCAGTTCAGTAGTCCCAAGTCTTCCAACCATAATGGTATCCACCATCTGAACTAAAGATTGACCCATTGAAGCCAATATTATTGGTAAGGCTAATTGAAAATTAGTTTTGTAATAAGATTTATTAAGCAGCATTATTCAAATAAAACCTAAGCAAAGAAATAATTTATCCCTACTTTAATTCCAAAAATATAATAAGGGTTTAGTATCCAAGTACCTTTAACATAGCCTTATGGCTTTGTTCTTTGGCAAAAAGTTTTGTAAACCATTCTCCATTTTCGTCCTTATCAAGTATGATATGCTTAGGTTGAGGTATCAAACAATGCTGTATTCCACCATAACCTGCTAAAGATTCCTGATAAGCTCCTGTATGGAAGAACCCAATATATAAAGGTTCTTCATCATCGTTATTATATTTAGGAAGGAAAACAGCGTTAGAATGAGCCTCAGCACTATAATAATCCTGACTATCGCATGTTAAACCACCCAAAAACACTCTTTGATACTCACTATCCCAACGATTAATAGGTAGAAGAATAAACCTTTGTCCAATCCCCCAAGTGTCAGGAAGGGTAGTAATAAAAGAAGAGTCTATCATATACCACAACTCCCTGTCGTTTTGTCTTTTTTGGTCAATTATAGAGTAAAGAATACAACCACTCTCTCCAACAGTAAAAGAGCCAAACTCAGTAAAAATATTAGGCTCTTCAACCTCTTGTTTATTGCAAATATCCTTTATCTGAGCAAGAATCTCCTCTGCCATATACTCATAATCATAACTAAAAGCCAAAGAGTTCTTAATAGGGAAGCCACCACCAATATTCAAAGAGTCCAAATCAGGGCAAACCTTCTTCAATTCACAATAAACATTCACACATTTTTGCAACTCATTCCAATAATAAGCAGAATCCTTTATTCCAGTATTGATGAAGAAATGAAGCATCTTTAGCTTAAATTTAGGATTAGTAGCTATCTTAGTTTTGTAAAAATTAATAATATCATTGTACCTAATTCCCAATCGGGAAGTGTAAAAGTCAAACATAGGTTCTTCTTCAGCAGCAATTCTTATTCCAACTTGACATTTGGAGTCTATATGTTCGTCCAAGAGTTGGATTTCTTCAATATTATCTATAATAGGGATAACATTAGTAAACCCATTTCTAACAAGTTCGCCTATATTTTCAATGTATTGAGGTCTCTTAAAACCATTACATATAATATAATGCTCCTTACTTATCTTCCCCTGCTCGAAAAGTTCGTTGATAAGATTAATATCAAATGCCGAAGACGTTTCAATATTAACGTCGTTTTCTAAAACCGTTTCCATAACAAAAGAGAAGTGAGAACTCTTAGTGCAATAACTATAATTATAAGTTCCCTTATAGTCAACCTTAGCAATAGCAACGTTGAAAAGACGCTTGGCTTTTTGGATTTGAGACGTAATCTTTGGCAAATAAGTTATCCTTAAAGGAGTTCCATATTGCTTGATAACATCCATCAAAGGAATGTCATGAAATTTTAGTTTATTGTCTTCAACCTCAAATTCTTCTTGAGGGAACTCAAAAGTTTGCTCTATTAAATCAATATACTTATTTTTCATTTTGAAAATCTATTTAAGTTAAACCTTTAATTTTATACTCATTTAAGTCAAATGGGTTGCAAATATCCGACAAATCTAAATAAGATGAAAGAAAATAATATTATTTTTTTATTAAATAATGTTTATGCGAGGAAATAATATTAACTTTGCAACCTCAATAACACTAAAAAAACTTATTGCAAACAAAACAAAAGACTTGGTGAAAAACATTGATTTACAAAAAAGAAACAAGTTAAAATAAATAATAAATAAAAACAAATGAAACAAATAATTCTAAAATCTGCAGTATTGATTCTTCTTGTTGCAACAATATTTACAGCATGTTCCCAAAAGAAAGAAGTATCATCAAAAGACCTTAAAAACTTAGTTGACTCAGCTTCTTATTGTTTGGGTGCAAACATGGGAAAACAAATGAAGTTTGAAAAAATGGACATTAACCCAGAAGTTTTGATGAACGCATTTTATCAAGCTTATGAAGGAGACACCAACCTCTTAATTAAAGAAGAAAACATGCAGGAAGTGGTAATGAAATACCAAATATCAATGCAAGAAAAACAAAAAGAAGCAGCAAAAGAAAAGAGCAAACCAAATCGTGAAAAAGGCGAAAAATTCCTAAAAGAAAATAAAACAAAAGAAGGAGTTGTGGCAACAGCTTCAGGATTGCAATATAAGGTTGTAAAAGAAGGAAAAGGTAAAACTCCAACAGATGAAGATAGAGTAAGAATACAATATCGTTTGAAGCTAATAGATGGAAAAGTGGTAGAAGACACATTTGAAAGAGGACAAGAACCAGTAATTATGGGCTTAAGAAACATTATCCCTGGAATGGTAGAAGGCTTAAAACTAATGAAAGAAGGCGGTTCTTACCTGCTATGGATACATCCTGACTTAGCTTATGGAGATATGGATAATCCAGATTTACCAGCAGGAAGCGTATTGTGTTTTGAAATAGACCTTATAGAAGTTGTAAAAGACTAAGGATATAAGCAAATAAACTTTTCAATATATAAATAGGGAGAGTGTTTTTAAATAATGCTCTCCCTATTATTATTTTTTATGATATGCTTATTTTCTAATTCAAATCAGCAAAAAAACTTTGAAAATAAACTAAGTTTAGAGAAAAATAAACTTAACTTATGTGAAAATAAGTCCTATTTATTTTCAAATATCTAAAACTTTTCTATAACTTTGCGGTTGTCAAATTAAAAACAAATAAATATGAAAAATAAAATTATATTATTACTATTATTGCTTATTGTAAATATCGGATTACAAGGGCAAACATTTACGGAAATATATAGAGATGATTACTGTAAAATAAAGGGGATTACTAATGAAAGAAATAATGTTTTATATGTTTTTAATAATCTTAACGCAGGGGCATATACTTATAATGTTTCTCTTAATGGAAAGACCA
>CAYFWD010000065.1:7757-9998 GCA_964346795.1 uncultured Bacteroidaceae bacterium | reverse complement strand
ATCCATTATTATCATTGTCAAAATTTGCAAAATTAACATTCGGATTTGCCAATGAACAAGCCTCTGCAATCATTTCTCTAGGACGAATATCGTGCGAAGATTCAGTTTCTGCTCCATAATAAGCTCGATTTTGACTTAAGGTATATGGACCAACAACTGTGAAATTTGCATTTAGGACTCCCATTGAATTATCTAAAAAATAATCTTTAACACTACCTGTTGCTCCATTAGTAGTGTAGTTAGTTTGAGAAATCTGATTGTGCATTGCTGTTGCATTTGCAGAGTTAAACGGAACGTCAGCAAAGCTAACTAATATTACTAAAAAATTTGGAGTTCCTGTAGTTGGAGCATTATTTGGAGAGTTAGTGGAATATCTTTGAACTCTGTTTTGTTCGAAACGTTCAATTTGTGATGAACTAAAGAATAAACCTTTCTTAATTGTGCTAAGAAACATATTATCTTCAATTGTTCTATATTGACTATCACATGCCAATACTTCTGATTTTATCAATTTCCCTTCTTGATTTAAAACTGCATAAACAATATCTCCATTATTTTTTTCTAATAAAGTATATCCATCTAATGATGTTGCCCATGAAATAAATTCATCACCATTTAAGGTATATGAGATTATTTTCCCATTAGATTGCTTCTTTGAAAAAATTTGAGTGTTATCTGCAGGAACTGCAAAAACAGAATTACATGCAAATGCAATAATAATTAAAAAGCTTAATAAATTGTTTATAGTTTTCATCATAATAATATTTTTATTTTTCTTCTTTTAACCAATTATTATAGGCTGATAAAACTTTTTGAAATATTTCTTCTGGGGTTGAGTTGGAGGTATCTACAACACAATCGTAGTTAGATAAGTCTTCAACATCAACATTATAAAGTTGTTTGTATCTTCGTCTTTCGCTTTCTTTTCTTGCCAAAAGCTTTTCGGCTGCATCTTCTACGGATATATATTTCTCATTTTTGCGAATCATATCTTCAAATATCCTTTTTGCAGCAACATTATTATCAACTCTCAAGTGAATTTTGAAAGAATGAGGAATAAAATGCCAAGCCAAACGCGAATCAAGTATTAAACTACGTTCTTCTTTGCCGTAATTTACAACCATATTATCGCATTGCTCATCAATCTCAGGGTGGGTCTCCATAAATTTATTAAACTCCAAAGCGTCCATTCCATATTTCAATGCCAATTCTCGTTGAATTACTCCTATTGAAATAATTTCAAAGCCTAATTTTTCTTTTAGCTTCTTACTCAAAACGCTTTTTCCACTACCTAAATCTCCTGAAATTGCTATCTTAATATTTTTCATCTTCTTTATTCTTTTCTGTGCAAAGGTAAAACTAAAGTCAAAAATTACAAAACATAAGTCCTTGTTTTTATTATATTATAGAAATTTCTAAGTATTGTAGGCTTAAAATCCAAGCTATTAAAATAATATAAGTTATAATATAATAATGCCACTTTGATGATTTGTGATGGATAATATACATTATTATAATTATTCCAAAAACTCCTCCCAAAGCTTCCAAAAGGTGAAGTATTTTTTCTGGTATTCTTTGTTTTTGGTTTTTTGCTTGTAGTTTATCCACTGCAAAAACCAATATTGATATTATATTTATTATTATAAGGTAAAGAAGTAATGGTTTCATATTTTATTGATTATTGATATTTATTACAAAGCATTATCAATAAGCAGAAGGATAATAAATATTACATTAAGTAGTGATGTCATAACAAGTATAGGGTTGTATTTTTCTCCTTTTGCTTTAAGTAGCATAAAAAACAGCATAAGTCCAAAGATTACTATTAAATTTGTTATTGACCAGCCATAAGGAATATAGGTAAATAGAAATGTTGAAAGAATAAAAATTAAATATTCTATTTCTGTAGCTCTTTTGCCAAATCTTACTGCAAAACTTTTTCTTTTTGCTAAGGAGTCTGTTTCTTTATCTCTAATATTATTTACAATTAACACTCCTGTTGCTATTGCTCCGCAAGTAAATCCTGCCCACATACTTTCTCTATTAAATTCTCCTGTTTGAAGAAGAGTTGTGCCTATTGTTGCTATTGGTCCAAAGAGTAGGAATACAAATATATCTCCTAATCCTAAATTGCTTAAAGACTTTTTTGTTGCTGTGTATAGCCATGCTGAAATAAGAGCAAACACTCCAATAATAAGAATAGCAAGACCACCTTTTAGAGAGAGAGATAATACCGTGAGA
>CAYFWD010000065.1:0-7747 GCA_964346795.1 uncultured Bacteroidaceae bacterium | reverse complement strand
TGCAAATTCCTGCAACAATAAATATATTTTTCTTTTGCTCCTGTATTGTTAGTAATCCTGCAACCAAAGGCTTTTCATAACCACTATACAAAGGAGTGTCTATACCATTCTTAAAGTCAAAGTAATCATTTATCATATTTGAAAGTGCCTGTAATGATATAGCACAAATCATAGTAACAACTGCTACTAACCAGTTAATATCAACATATTTTGAAGATATTATAATCCCAACAATTACTGGACAAAAAGAAATTATCAATGTCCCAAGTCTTGTTATTTTTAACCATTTAATTATTTGATTTTTCATATTTTAAATCCTTTATAAATCGTTACTACTCCAAAGGTTAATTCTTTATAGCTTGTTTTCTGAAAGCCTACTCCTTTTAGTTTTTCTATAAAATTCTTCCCATAAACAAATTCATTAATAGTTGTAGGCAAGTAGGTGTAAGCATAAATATGCTTTGAGAACAATCGTCCTATCAAAGGCAGGATATGATTTAGATATAGGTTGTAGAAAAAAGAAATAAAAGGATATTTAGGTTTTGAAAACTCCAATACAATTAATTCCCCATTTGGCTTTAAGACTCTAAACATCTCTTTAAGTCCCTTTTCTAAATCATTAAAATTCCTAACACCAAAGCCAACAACAGCAGCGTCAAAGCTATTATCCTTAAAACTTAAATTCTGTGAATCTTCTTGCTTAAGAGTTATTTTATCATTAAGATTTAATTTATTTATCTTTTCCTGCCCTTTTTCAAGCATTCCTTTTGAAAGGTCAATACCAACTATATGCTTAGCTTTCTCTTGTTTTAGTATTTCTATTGCCAAATCGCAAGTTCCTGTTGCAACATCCAAGACCTTTTCCTTACCAAAAGATAATTCCTTAATTGCTTTCTTTCTCCATTTTTTATCAATATTGAATGAAAGAAAATGATTCAAAAAATCGTAATGCAAAGAAATTGAATCAAACAGCTGTCCTACTTGAGTTTTATCTAGTTTCATCTATTAATTCTTCAATTTATCCTTAATATACTTTCCTGTTTGGGTTTTATTGTCTTTTGCCAATCCTTCTGGAATTCCAGCAAAGGTAATCTCTCCACCATTTTTTCCTCCTTCTTTACCTAACTCTATAACCCAATCAGCAACCTTAATAATATCAGGATGATGCTCAATAACAACTACTGTATGTCCAATATTAACCAACTCATCTAAGGCAATATTTAATTTGTTGATATCGTGGAAATGAAGTCCTGTTGAAGGCTCATCAAAAATAAATATGGTTGGCTTATCATTTACACCCTTGGTTAGATAATAGGCTAATTTTATTCTCTGAGCCTCTCCTCCACTTATTGTTGTTGAGCTTTGTCCTAATTGCAAATATCCTAAACCCACCTTAATCAGTGGTTGAAGTTTGGCATTTATTCTTGCAGCTGTTGGGTTATCGTTATCTTCAGAAAAGAAATTAACAGCCTGCTTTATGGTTAATGATAGTACATCTGCAATATTTTTTCCTCTGTAAAGAATTTCCAATGCTTCTTCCTTATAGCGAGTTGAGTTACAAACGTGGCAAGGCAACACAACATCAGCCATAAACTGCATAGGAATAGTTATTGTTCCTTCTCCCTTACATTCTTCACAGCGCCCTCCTTCAACATTAAAAGAAAAATAACCTGGCTTTAAGCCTCTTTTCTTTGCTAAAGGTTGCGATGCAAATAGACTGCGAATTTCATCAAAAGCTCCTAAATAGGTAGCTGGATTGGAACGAGAAGAGCGTCCTATTGGATTTTGGTCTATTAGTTGAATTGATTTTATTAGAGAAAGAGAGCCTTTTGGAGGTGAAGCTTTTGGAACATTCTCTACTGCTTCTCCTAATTGCATTAGAATAGAATTATAAAATATATTCTTAATTAGAGTTGTTTTCCCCGAGCCACTAACCCCACAAACTACCGTTAGTACATTTAATGGCATTTGTAAAGTAATATCCTTAAGGTTATTCTCATTACAATGTTCTATTACTATTGATTCTTTCCATTTTCTTCTTCTCTCTGGTAAAGGAATACTTAGTTCATGATTAATATATTTTGAAGTAAGAGAATTATTTGCTTTAATTAAATCTTTAAACTCTCCTTCAAAAACAACCTCTCCTCCATTTACTCCTGCCAATGGTCCAATATCAATAATATAGTCTGCAGCTCTAATAATCTCTTCATCGTGTTCAACAACAATAACTGTGTTTCCTGCATCACGAAGTTTAAGAAGAACCTTTATTAAATTATTAGTATCTCTTGAATGTAATCCAATGGAAGGCTCATCTAATATATACATTGAGCCAATTAATGGACTTCCCAATGAGGTTGCAAGTGCTATTCTTTGACTTTCTCCACCTGAAAGGGTTGAACTTTGACGATTGAGTGTTAAATAGCCTAAACCAACATCCTGCAAATATCCTAATCGTTGATTTATTTCTGCAATAATTCTATGAGTAACTTTTTTTTCGTAATCATTAAGCTCTATTGACTTAAAAAAATCAACCAAATCATCAATAGGCATTAATACCAAATCAATTATTGACTTATTATTTACCTTTACATATCCTGCATCTTTTCTTAATCTTGTACCTTTACATTCAGGACAAACTGTTCTTCCTCTATATCGAGAAAGCATAACACGAAATTGAATTTTATAACTTTCCTTAACAAGCATTTCAAAGAAACGATTTATACCTATCACCTCCTCATTCCCATTCCAAAGAAAATCCTTATCCTTTTTTGAGAGCTTATTATAAGGTCTATGTATAGGGAAGCTCTCTGCTTTCTCTATAAATTCATCTTTAAACTTTTTCATTATTTCCCCCTTCCAGCAGTTTACAACTCCGTCATAAACTGAAAGATTAGGTTGTGTTATTACCAAGTCCTCCGAAATCCCTTCAATCATTCCTGAACCACTACAATTTGGACAAGCTCCATAAGGATTATTAAAAGCAAAGAAATTCTCCGATGGTTTTGTAAATTCTATTCCATCTCTTTCAAACCTATTTGAAAAATGAATAATCTCACCCTCTGTTTTTACATAACAATCTCCTTCCCCTTCATAAAAAGCAGTATGAACACTATCGGAAAGTCTTAAATAAACATCTTCAGAATCTTTATCTATTGTTATTCTATCAACAAGTATTCTTGGGTCTGTAGCCTTAGAAATATTCCTATCTAAAGCTTCCTCTATACGAATAACTTCTTCATCAATCATTAATCTAACATAACCTAATTGAAGAAGGAGTTCTAATCTTTCTGTGAACTTCTCTCCTTTCTTGAGTTTAATTGGAGAAAGAACATAAACTATTGTTCCTTGTGGAAGAGAAAGGAGTTTATCAACAACATTTGAAACAGAATCACGAGTTACTTCCTTACCAGAAATTGGAGAAAATGTTCTTCCTATTTTTGCATAAAGAAGTTTTATATATTCGTATATTTCAGTAATTGTTCCAACAGTTGAACGAGGATTTCTATTGGTTGATTTTTGTTCTAAGGCAATTGCTGGCGATATTCCAGAAATTGAATCTACTTCTGGCTTATTCATTCTGCCCAAAAACTGACGAGCATAAGATGAAAGACTTTCAACATAACGCCTTTGACCTTCCGCAAATAATGTATCAAAAGCAAGTGATGTTTTTCCTGAGCCTGAAAGTCCAGTTATAACTACAAGTTTGTTGTGAGGTATTGAAACATTAATATTCTTTAAGTTATTTACCCTTGCCCCTTTTATTACTATACTATTATCTTTATCGTTCACCTATTATATTATTGAAAAAAAAATTAAGGGTTTAAGTCTTAAATTAAGAGTGGAATATAGTTTATTCCCTTAATTTAAGTCTCAAACCCTAAACCTAAAGTATGTCTTTATTATTTCTTAATTATAGTATTATCATTCTTTACATTAGCTGGTTTTGATATACTTTCTCTCATATCTGTATCAGCCATTATATTTTTCATTCTATAATAATCCATTATTCCAAGATTACCACTACGGAATGCTTCTGCCATTGCAAGAGGAACCTCTGCTTCTGCTTCAATTACTTTTGCTCTTGCTTCTTGTGCCTTAGCTTTCATTTCTTGTTCTACAGCAATTGCCATTGCTCTTCTTTCTTCTGCCTTAGCTTGTGCAATATTTTTATCTGCCTCTGCTTGGTCCATTTGCAATTGAGCTCCAATATTTTTTCCAACATCAATATCTGCAATATCAATAGAAAGAATTTCAAAAGCTGTTCCTGTATCCAATCCTTTTGAAAGTACTAACTTGGAAATTGAATCAGGGTTTTCCAAAACATAAGCATGAGACGAAGAAGAACCTATTGAAGTAACAATACCTTCTCCAACACGTGCCAAAATTGTTTCCTCTCCTGCTCCTCCAACCAATTGGCGAATATTTGCTCTAACAGTTACTCTTGCCTTAACAATTAATTGAATACCATTACTTGCTACTGCAGCTACTAATGGAGTATCTATAACTTTTGGATTAACTGACATTTGAACTGCTTCAAAAACATCTCTTCCTGCTAAGTCAATTGCTGTTGCAGATTTAAAATCAAGATTAATATTTGCTTTATCAGCAGAAATAAGTGCATTTACAACTCTTTGAACATGTCCCCCTGCAAGATAGTGAGCCTCTAAAAGGTCTGAACTTAAATGCAATCCTGCTTTCTTTGAATTAATCATTGCATTTACAATAATTGTAGGTGGCACCTTTCTCCAACGCATAAAAATTAATTGGATTAATGATATTTTCACTCCATTAAGCACACATTGAAACCACAAATTAAGTGGAACAAGCCAAAGGAAAACAATTAGTGAGATAATACACACTACAACGACAAGAACTACTCCTGAAATAGCCATAATTTTATATTTTTAAAGTTAATATTTTTTATTTACAAGGAGCAAAGATATAAAGTTTCTCAATATTTTCAAAAAAAACTCAAATAAAAAAAAACGAAAACAACAAGCTATTAAAGCTTATCTAATTGGACGTACAAATATCTTTGAGCCTTCTATTCTTTCTATCTCTATCTCTGTGTTTGGGTCAAGAAAAGCAGTAGTGGTAAAAGCTTCTATTCTTTTACCATTTATCTCAACATTCCCTGCAGAAGCTAAACGAGTTATGGTAATGCCTCTATCTCCAACATTAAAATCCTCTTGTTTTATGTCGTTTGCCTTGCTATCTATTGACTTATCTAATGCAAATCTCTTCCAAGTTTTTGTTCTAAGAGAATAAACCAGCAGTATTACACAGAAAAATAATGTTACAAATAAAGATATTGTTCCCCATGTTGTCCCATACTCCGAATAAACCCTAACAATTCCATAAACAATCATTGCTAAACCAGAAATTCCTGCAATTGTTGTCCCTGGTATTGCAATTAGCTCCAAAATAATTAAAACTAATCCTCCTATTAGGAATAATAAAATAAATAATAAATCCATAAATTTAATTTTTATCTAATTTCTACTTTCAAATTCTTTTTTACTAAGGCAGTGTACATAACTAAAAGCTTATCATAGCTACCATGTTTAACCGTACATAGTCCTTTTCTATCAACAATGTAAGCACAATTGGAAGCTTGCTCATAACTAAGGTCGCAAATAGAAACCAAAGCCTCAATAACATAATCAAAAGTATGAATATTGTCATTAAAAAGGATTAGTTCATTGCCCTCCTCGTTAATTGTATCAACGCTCTCAAGCTCTTGTGTATTCGTTTGGTGATAAATATCTCCCATTACCTTAATATATTAATTTAATAAGGCAAAGATATAAAAAGATTCTTTAAAAATAATGATTTAAAAGTAAAATCTTTTCTACATCCTCTCAGGAACTCTAATTCCCATAAGATGCATTGAAGATTTTATGACAATTCCAACAAATGAAGAAATAGCAACTCTCATACTTACAAGGTCTTTATTTTCTTCTCTTAGTATTGGTGTGTCTTGATAGAAAACATTAAAACTCTTTGCCAAGTCATAAACATAGTTGGCAAGAAGAGCTGGAGAAAAACTCTTAGCAGAATCTTCCAACACATTAGGAAATGTATAAAGCAATCTTACTACTTCTAATTCTTTTTGATTTAACTCCAATGAAGTATCCAAATGTAAGGTGTCAAGATTAATATTTTCTTCCTCCTTTGCTTTTCTTAATATGGAACAAATACGAGCATGAGTGTATTGAATAAAAGGACCTGTGTTACCATTAAAGTCAATAGACTCCTTAGGATTAAAGGTCATATTCTTGGAAGGGTCTATCTTAAGAATAAAATACTTTAAAGCCCCCATACCTAACATATAATGTAGCTTTTCAGCTTCTTCAGGAGTAAAATCATCTATCTTTCCGTGTTTTTGAGTTTGTTCTTTAGCCGTTTCTATCATCTCCACAATCAAATCATCTGCATCAACAACAGTACCCTCACGCGACTTCATCTTACCTTCAGGTAGTTCAACCATTCCATAAGAAAGATGAAAAATGTTTTCTGCCCATGAATAACCTAATTTTTGAAGTATAAGCTTAAGAACATTAAAATGATAGTTCTGTTCATTGCCCACAACATAGAGCAATTTGTCGGAATTAAAATCATTATGTCTTAAAAGAGCTGTTCCCAAGTCTTGAGTCATATAAACCGACGTTCCATCAGCTCTTTGCAAAAGTTTTTCGTCTAATCCGTCCTTTGTCAAATCACACCACACAGAACCATCTTCCCTTTGATAAAGAATACCTTTCTCCAAACCTTCCCTAACAATATCCTTTCCTAATAAATAGGTCTCTGACTCATAGTAAACCTTGTCAAAATCAACTCCCATTCTATAATAAGTATAATCAAAACCTTCATAGACCCAAGAGTTCATTTTTTCCCAAAGTTCCATAGTGTCTTTATCCTTTGCTTCCCACTTCCTCAATAGCTCTTGAGCCTTAAGAAGAATTGGAGCAGTCTTTTCGGCAGTTTCCTTATCAACACCCTTAGAAACCAAATCCCCTATCTCTTTCTTATAGTGTTTATCAAAAAGAACATAATACTTACCAACCAAATGGTCTCCCTTTATTCCAGAAGTTTCAGGAGTTTCTCCATCACCAAAGAGTTGCCAAGCAAGCATAGACTTACAAATATGTATTCCCCTGTCGTTAATTAAGTTCACTTTCTTAACTGCAAACCCATTAGCTTTAAGTATCTCTGCAACACTCCAACCCAATAAATTATTACGGATATGTCCTAAATGCAAAGGCTTATTGGTATTTGGAGAGGAGTATTCCACAACAATAGGCTTATCATCTCTTATTGGCTTATAGCCATAGGTATGTTTTGTTTTGTAAGTATCTATAAAATCTATCCAATACTTATGATTAACTTCAAAGTTTAAGAAACCTTTTATTACATTAAAAGTACTTAAAACCTTTTCTTCTTTTTCATTTTTGCAATCCTCCAAAACAAACTCCCCTATCTTATTTGCCAAAGCTTCAGGAGAAAGTTTTGCCTGCTTTACAAAAGGGAAAACAACCAAAGTAAAATCTCCAGAAAATTCTTTTTTGGTAGGACTTATCAATATATCCTTTTCTTCTATTTCAATAGAGAATAAAGAAGAAAGAGCATTCTTAACAGAAATCTTAATCAACGAATCAATCATCACTTAAATTTTTAGTTGAAATAATTTGCAAAGATAAGGAAAATAAATAATAAAAAAAGTCGCTCCTTATTTAAGAAGCGACTT
>CAYFWD010000064.1:0-10685 GCA_964346795.1 uncultured Bacteroidaceae bacterium | reverse complement strand
TAGAAAAACTATTCATTGATTTTAAAACTGAAACAAATAATGGAATTCCTTCTGTTATAAATATTAATCAATTTGGAGTTTATGACAAAGATAATGTATTTCATGATGCAATTGTAAATCCTGCAGATAGACAAATTAATGTAAATCCTGCTTCAAACCTAAACTCTATTGGCACAAGCACAAAAAGGGTTCAATTCAATGTAAATCTATTAAATCTTCTTCCACAAAAACTTTCATTTGATGCAAGTCTTGCTTTAAATCCTAATAATGTTAATTGTTTTGTTGTAAACAATCCTTATGTAAAAGTTCAAGCAGATATACATATTCCTTTTAAAGGGAAACTTAATGATTTGGACTACGATGTAGAATTTTACAACGATTTGTATGAAGGGAAAAACACTGAAGATAATTACGCTGATTACATTAAAGAAGCTACCATATATTTAGATATGACAAATTACTTCCCAATAAGTATTGGTGCTGAACTTTATGGAGTAGATACAAACGGAAATGAAATTGGTAAAATATTGAATTTTAATAATGGAACAGATGATGTTATAATAAATGGCGCTAATGTCGATAATCATGGTAATGTTATTTCTCCATCAATGAAGAAAACTACAATTTCTGCTAATTCAACAAATGTTTCTGTACTTAAAAAATCAAAAAAAATAAGATTAAAACTTAAACTTAATACTTCTTCAACAGATGATGGCACAAAACCATTTATTAGATTCAGAAAAGAAAGCAAAATTATTATCAATGCTGGTGTTGACTTAAAAACAAATATTTCAATTAACCCTTTTAAGAAATAACAATCATGAAAAAGATATTTATAACCATAGTTTTTTTTATATCTATTTTGCTTTTAAACAATAGTATTAAAGCTCAATATTCAGATATAACTTACTTTATGAGAAGCACTCCTTACTCATATAAAATGAATCCTGCCCAAATCCCTACTTCCTCTTTCTATTTTAATCTTCCTTTCCTTTCAGGAATTAATCTTGATTTCAAAACTTCTGGATTTAGTTATAATGACCTAATTAAAAGAAGAGATGATGATTCTTTATACTTTGACTTCAAAGGTTTTTATAATTCTCTTAGTAATTCTAATTATATCAAAATGAATGGAAATTTTGAAATTTTAGGATTTGGTTTCAATGCTGGGAAAAAGAATTATATTTCATTTGGTGTTGATATGAATTTTGATTCACGATTAAGGTTTTCAAGAGATTTATTTGGATTTTTATCTGGAGATAAAACATTTTCTAATGAAGCTATTCAAGTATCAGATAACGAAATCTTATCTCTAAATTCATATATATCAACCTCTATTGGATACACAAGGGTAGTTAACAGTAAATTAAATGTTGGTTTAAGAGCAAAATTTATTCTTGGATTAGCAAATATTACAACAGAAGAATCCAAACTACAAATTTCTCAAAATGATGAAGGGTTAACTGCTCAAAGTAATTTTTTAATTAGATCATCTTCAATGATAGGAAGTTTAAATTTACCTGGCTTAAACTCAAGTGATTCAATCGAATTCAACATCGACTCTGATAGCATTAAATCCAATATAATGAAAAACAAAGGTTTTGGTATTGATTTAGGTGCTACCTATAAGTTGAACGATAAAATGATACTTAGCCTTAGTGTTCAAGATTTAGGTTTTATTAAGTGGGCTGCAAACACAACAGATATTGTTTCTAAAAATCCAAATGGAACATATACTTTTACAGGATTTGAAAATATTAGTGCAGACTCAAGTTTTTCACAACAAATTGAACAATTAAGTGACAGTATAACTAGTGCATTAGATATTACAACAAGAAGAGGCGAAGAATATACAACTATGCTCCCAACAAAAGTTTATGTTGGTTATGAATGGAATTTTTCAAAAAAGCATCATTTAAATGCATTATATAAGGCAAGCATTGGAAGTAATTATTTTGATAATTATCTATCAGTTTTCTATGCACTTCAACTTGAAAGATATTTGAATATATCCTTAGGAAATACATTCTCTTTTGAGAATAGCTTTAAAAACAACAAACCATTCAATCCAAGTATTGCATTTAATGCCAATCTATTAATCTTCAACATCTATTTTGGGGGATCATTAAACACCTCATATAATGTTGCAAAGATGACTGGAGTTAATTTCTTTTTCGGTATAAATTCAAGTTTTGGATACAATAATCCATTTAAAGAAAATATTACAGAAGAAAAAGTAGAAAATGAGACTCAAATTCCAGAGAAAGAAATAGAAGTTGAATAATTTTGTTCTCTACTTAAAATATAATTATTACTTTTGTAGTTATTATAGACAACTAAAAAGAATTCTATCAAAATTTGAAGCTAATATTTAAAACATACAAGAAATTATTTGTTTTATTCTTATTAATTACCATTTGTTTTTCATGTTCAACCAAGAAAAACAAATGGTATAATAGGGCTTATCACACAACAGTAGCACACTACAATGCCTACTGGAATGGCAATGATGCATATAAACAAGGAGTAAAATTTATTGACGAGAATCAAGTTGATGATTTCTCAAGAATACTACCAGTTTTTAAAACTGGCTCACAAGAACAAGCTGCATCAATAAAACCAAATATGGAAAGAGCAATTGAAAAAAGCTCTAAAGTGATTAAGAAACACTCCATGTTTATCGATAAGAAAGAACGAAATCCTGAAATTAAAAACGCTTACTTACTTATTGGTAAAGCAAGCTTCTATAAAAAAGATTATAAAGTAGCTCAAGCAACTTTTAAACATATTATTTCTGGATGGACAAATCAAGACATAATGTATGAAGCTATGATTTGGCAAGCTTTAACATTTTGTATGGAGAAAGAATATTCTCAAGCAGAAAGTATTTTAGACCAAGTTAGAAACAGAATTCAAGAAAAGAAAGCACCTAAAAGACTAAATAAATTTCTTTATTCAGTATATGCTGAAACAGCTATAGCTCAAAAGAAATATTCTAAAGCTTTAGAATATGTTCAATTGGCTAAAAAATATTCTAAATCACGTTCTTTTAATACAAGACTAACATTTATTGAGGCACAACTCTATCAGCAAGCAAACGAGTTGGAATATGCCAGCAAACTATTTAGCAAGGTTGCATTAAGAGCAAAAAAATACGATATGCAATTTGCAGCTATGCTTCGTCAAGCTATGTGTTATGACCCTAAGAAGGGGAATAGCAAAAAAATCATATCAAAATTAGATAAAATGGCTGAAGATGAAAAAAATATTGATTTAAAAGACCAAATCTACTATGCAATAGCAGAGATATATTTTAAAGACAAGAATATAGATAAAGCATGTGAATATTGGGCAAAGTCTGTTACATCTTCCATTAAGAATGAAAATCAAAAAATAGCTTCTTCACTACGATATGCTGATGTTAATTATGAACTATTAGAAAAATACGAACCAGCTCATGACTATTATGATACAGCATTAGTTATAATGAAAAAGGATTATCCAAACTATAATCAAATTAACAGTAAACAAACTGTCTTAAAGAACTTAGTTACTAACTTAAGAGTAGTTACTCGTTGGGATAGCTTATTAGCTCTAAGTGAACTTAGCCAAGCTGATTTAGATAAAAAAATTGATGGTTGGATAAGAGAGTATAAGAAAAAACAAGAAGAATTAAGAAAAGAACAGGAGGCTCAAAGATTATTGCTTGCCAGCCTAACAAGACAAAATCCTTACGACCAATACAGACCACAAAGTTCATGGTATTTTTATAACAATACCACTGTTCAAGCAGGTAAAACAGAATTTATGAGAATTTGGGGTGTAAGAAAATATGAGGACAATTGGCGATTGAGCGATAAGCAACAGACATTTGATTTTTCTGATATGGAAGAAGACTCTTTAGATGTTGCAGAAAGCGATTCTTTAGGAGGAGATGGTAAATTAGGTAAACCTGCACTTGCAGCAAGTAAAAATCCTGAGTCAAGAGAGTACTACACTAAAGATATTCCAAGAACACAGGGCAAAAAAGATTCTGTTCATACCGAAATATCAAAAGCATTGCTTGCAGCAGGCTATATCTACTATCAAGGGCTTTCTAATAATCTAAAAGCTATTGAAACATTCTTAGAGCTTCAGAAAAGATACCCTACATATCCAACAACCCTTCCTTCCTCCTATCATTTATATAGGATATATGACAAAATAGGACAAACTCCTAACGCTAATTACTATAAAAATAAAATACTAAATGAATATCCAGAAAGTGAATTTGCTATGATGATTGAAAACCCAGATTATTGGAAAGAAAGTTCATCTGTAAATTCAAAAGCAGAATTAATATATAGAGATGTCTATAATACATATATCTCAAAAAACTATCCTCTTACAATTACTAAAGCTAAACAAGCCATTGACAGCATTCATTTTGGACCATATATTCCTAAAATTCTTTATTTGAAAGCAATAGCAAGTGGTAAAATTCATGGAATAGATTCTTTAATGCAAGACCTTAATATGATTGTTTACAACTTCCCAGAACACTCAATGACTCCAACAATAGAAAATCAATTAAAATATTTAAGTGCAAACTATAATATAGCAAGTCAAAACTTAGCTTATAAAGGAGATACCAAACGCAATCAAGAAAACTCAAAAGAAGAAAATACCAACAAAAAAACAAACCCTAAAGATACTACAACTCAAATAAACGCAATTGTTGACCATACTGTTAATGATGAAGATTTATTAGATGCAGAAAGCTTAATATACAAATATAGGAACATGGATCATTTCTATGTTATTCTTTACGATGACGATAAGCTAAACTCTTCTGAAATGAGAATAAAGTTTTCAAACTTCAATTCAACATTCTTCCCAGAAGAACAGCTTAAATTAACAAGCTTATTATTTACAATGAGTCAACAAATGATTACCGTAAATAGATTTAGTGATATTGATAAAGCAATGAAGTATTATCAATCGGTAATTTCTAATGAGATTTTAAAGGATATTGACCCTTCTCTTTATAGTCACTTTATTATTTCAAGTCAAAACTACCCTACCTTCTACAACAAAAAGAATATACCTGCATATCTAAAGTTTTTTAGGATATTCTATCTAAAACCTCTTGAAAAAGAAAATAAATAAACTTTAAACATATTATCATGGCAAAATTAAATTACGAACAAGAAAATTCAAGTGTTAGCAATATTATTAGTAACAGAACCACCATTAAAGGAGATGTAATTTCAGATGGAGACTTACAAATTGATGGAATAGTTGAAGGCTCTTTGAATATAAAAGGAAGATTAATAATTGGTAATAGCGGAAAGATTAGTGGTAATATTACTTGTCAAAATGCAGATATTTCTGGAAAGGTTGAAGGTAATATTTTTGTTAAAGAACTTCTTTCCCTACAAAATAGCTCAATAATTAACGGAGATATTTCAATAGGAAAACTATCTATTGAACCAGGTGCTACATTTACAGGAAAATGTAGCATGGCTTCGAACTCTCCTAAGCCAACAATTGAACAACCTCGCCCAACAGAAATAAACTAAATACAAATAAAAAAATGCAACGCAACCCATTAAATTCATACATAATTAAACTTTCGGTGTTTTCAATAATAATCTGCTTTATTGGATTTATCTCTTTGATATTTTTTGAAAATTATATTTCATTAAATCTACCATATTACATACTATTATTTTATCTTTGCACAGGATTATCATTTGTTTTTACCTATTTTTCATTAAAGAAAAAGACAATGAGATTTGAAAATGTATTTATGATAACTAAGTTTGGGAAGCTACTTATATATATAATAGTATTCTTGATTATTGTATTTCTAAAAAAAGAAGAAATTATTCCTTTTACCATTACCTACCTTTCACTTTACTTTCTCTATCTTATTTTTGATACAATAACAATAAAAAACTATTCACAGAAATTAAATAAATAATATAATCATGAAAAACACATTACGAATTATTTTAGGTCTAACAATCATTATTGCTTTCTTCTCTTTTATATCATGTGAACAAGAAAGAGTAGATAATGATGTTATAACTGGTAAATGGATAAAAGAAAGCATATTACTTACTCCAGATTCTCTTATTGACCCTTGTGAGAAGAAATCTTATTTAGAGTTTTCAGAATATTTTATTGATTTAAATAAAAGAACTGTTAGTTTTTATGATGCTTGCAATACTATCACTAATGATGAAGGAGAAGAAGTTCCTGCACCTAAAACTGAACTATTGGGATATTATACTATTATCAAAGATACCCTAAAAGTGAAATACACTGCTACCAACCAAACAATTATTTACAACATTGGTAATATTAATTCCAGAGTAATGAAACTAACAACTCTAGATAAGAATGGGGACCCTGTAACTACCTACTATAACAGATTTAAGGATTAATAAAAGCTTTAGAATCTCCCCATTTACCATAACCAATTTTGTGGTTAATGGCTTCTATATTCTTTGTAAGAATTTCTTTAGTTTCCTTTGGCTTATCTCCAACATTAGCCTTATTAGGATAAATCATATATTCCTCCCTATATTGATTTGGAGTTAGGTTTGGCATAACAACATTTGCACCTGCCAAAATAGCTTCTTCTCTACCCCTTTCAAAAAGAGTTTGATTAGCAGTTGCAGCAACCATATTAATTCTTGGCATCAAAAGCCTTAAACAAGCAATCATCTTTAAAGTCATATCAAACCTTGCCCTATCATCACCTATAAAATCCCTATACTCATAAAGAGGAGTATCACCATGAGCAATAAAAGGTCCCATACCAACCATTGCAACATTCAATTCTTTAAAAGACAATAAATCATTAGCCAAATCCTCTGTTGTTTGAAAAGGAAGCCCAATCATAACACCTGTCCCTGCCTGATAGCCAATCTTAATTAAAGACTTTAAAGCATTAAGACGAGTCTCAAAACAATGAATGTCATCCTTAGGATGAATCCTATAATAGAGTTCCTTATTGAAAGTCTCCATTCTTAATAAATAACGATGAGCACCTGACTCAAACCATTCCTTATAAACCTCTTCGGACTGTTCCCCACAAGAAAGAGTAATACCAAGCTTACCTGAAGAAAGCTTTTTAATCTCTTCCAACAAATAAGTAATCTTGCTCGTAAATGCCCTATTGCTTCTTTCCCCACTTTGAATTGCCAAAGAACCATAATCCAATTCCATAGCTATCTCAGCACATCGCAAAACCTCCTCATCTTTCATAGTGTAGCGAACAACTTTCTCATTAGGCAAACGAACACCACAATAAAGACAACTCTTTGTACAAGAATTTGAATACTCTATAAGCCCTCTAAGATAAACCTCGTTTCCAACCTCTCTCAACTTCACCTCTAAAGCCTTATTCAAAAGCTTTTTCATATCCTCATTTTCTAAAGAAAGCAAGAATACAAGTTCTTCCTTAGTAAATGATTTTTTATTTAATATATTATCTAAATTCATCTTAAACTATATTATTTACAATAACTAACATTAGTTACTATGGACAAACATAAAACTAATGATTTGCAAAGATAATCATAAAAATAAAAGATATTACAAATAAGGAGTTAGTCGATAAATAAAAAACATAAAAAACGAAAAGTGTTGCTACTATTGAAAAAAGTTGTACCTTTGCACTCTGGGTAAGTCTTACACGACCAGCTCCCTTTGAATCTCCCCAGGGCAGGAATGCAGCAAGGTAATAAGGTCGTAGCGGTGCGATGTAAGTAGCTTACCCTTTTTTATTTCATTCTTTTTCCTTATTCAGCCCAAAGTTTATCATTAAAGTCATTAACGACCTTAACGACCTTAAAAATTTTCATAGCAAAAACTACCGCAAAATAAAATTTATCTCCTATATAAATAATTTTATCCGCCGTATAATTTTATTTTTGCCCTAGATAATTTTTATTTTGCGAAGTTTTTTTTAAGTTAAGTTTAATTTGAAAAAGGCTTAGTCTTTTTGAAAAAAGATTAAGTTTAGTTCAAAGAAAGCTTAGTTTATTTTGAAGTAAGTTAAGCTTAGTTTTTCTATAATCAAATTACAAAAAATTAGAATCAAATTCTACTGAAATAGAATCAAAAGATAGAAAAAAGTAATTATTTAAGGATAAGTTTTTCTGTTTTTTGACTATTATCGGTTATAATATTTATAAAATATACTCCTTTAATATAATTGCTTAAATCAATTTGGGTCTCGTATTTATAATTTGCATTTCCTTTTATCTCTTGCAAAACTCTTCCCCTTACATCTGTAATCCTAATTATAATATTTCCATATACATTTTCAATTTTTAGATTGGAAATAGAGCTTGTAGGGTTAGGATATAGTATAATGGATGTTTCTTTTCTTTCTATTTCAATTAGTTCTAATGTTGTAAATGTTTTAACTGAACCATAAGTTACTCCTGATTCTGTTCTTGCATATGCTTTAAATTGATAAGGTTGATTAGAGATTAAGTTTGTTAGGTCGTAAGTAATATTATTTCCATTCAATATTGCAGAGGCTACTTCCCATTGGCTTGCATTTTCCTGCTTCCATTCAAATCCTTGAGATAAGATTGTTTCTGTTCCAGCTGTAATGGTTCCACTTAAAGTAAATGTAGTTCCTGATGTTGGAGTTGCTGCATTGGTTACTACTGTTGGAGGAATAATTGCAAGGGTTGTAAAAGTTTTGATTTCTCCATAAATAATTCCTGAAGCTGTGGTTGCATATGCTCTATATTCATATGTTGAATTATGTGTTAGTCCTGATAGATTATAAGTTATTGAATTTCCATTTAAGTTTACTGTTAATGTTGTCCATGTGCTTGAATTTGAAAGTTTATATTCAAATCCTTGATAAAAAATAGCTTCACTTCCTGCGGTAATTGTTCCGTTTAATGTTGCTGCTGTATATGCAATTGATGTTGCTGCATTGGTTACTACTGTTGGTGGAACAATTTCAAGGGTTGTAAAATTTTTGGTTGTTCCATAAATTGTTCCTGAAGCTGTAGTTACATATGCCTTAAATTCATAAGATGTATTAGGTGCTAAGCCTGTCAAATTATGAGTTAAAACACTTCCACTAACTGTTACTGATATCCAAGTACTTGAATTTACTGATTTCCACTTAAATCCTTTGGAAGTAATTGTTTCACTTCCTGCAATAATAGTACCACTTAAAGTAGAAGAAGTTTGTGTAACTGAAGTTGCTGCATTGGTTACTACTGTTGGTGGGGTGATTGAAGTTTGTGTAACTGAAATATCATCTATAAATATATTATATCCATATTCTGATTTTGCCTTAAAGATTAAGTAATTATATCCTGAGGTTGAGGCAGGAAGGCTACAAGAATAATTATACCATCCATCACTGCTCATTGAAGGTGTAGCTGTTCTATCATTTGAAATAAAACCAATTAAGGTTGCTGAGTTGAGAGATTGAGTTGAATTTATATATATTTCTATTCCTTCTTGTTGGTCTGAATAATTGCCATTATATCTATAAATCCAGAAATTAACATTATAAGAGTTATTGCTTGAGAAGTTAATTTTTGGAGTAAAGAGAGCTGCCCAATTATTAGATTGAATATTATAACAATTATATCTTAACATTTTTGCTCCACTATGTGGAGAGCAGCTTGGTGAAGTGCCATAGGTAACAGAAGTAAAATAATTATTGTTAGATGAGGTTTGATTCCAACAAGTATAGGTAGCATCAAAATTTTCTGTGAAAGGAGGATTTAATATTACTCCACAATCTGTTATGAATGTTTCAATTGAACTATATATTGTTCCATATGATGTTGTAACATAAATTCTATATTCGTAGGTTGTGTTGGTTGATAAATTGTTAAGCGTAAGTTGAAAAGGAGTGGAAGTAACTGCTTGTTGTATAAAATTAGTTGCTCCCGATACTCTATATTCAAATCCCTTTGAAATAATGCCTGTACCTGTTACCGTTCCATTAAGAGTTACTGATGTGGTAGTAATATTTGTTGGTGGTAAAATGGTAATTGTTGGTGAGTTATTGACATAAGAAAATGTAATAACAGAATCAGCTCCATAAGCGATGCCCACTAATGTTTTTCCTGTTTGGGTACCATTCTTTAATGTTGAGTTTGTAAAGGAAGTTTGATTGGTTGAGCCAGGAAATGTTGTGCTTGAAGAATTAATATTTGTTGAATCTCCTGAAGCAGGAACAATAAAGTATCCTCTATCATAAGGGTCAACATTAATTTTATTTATTCTCGAACTTACCCATTGGTTAATCAAAGTATTATCTCCATGAAAAACAAGCATACCTTTTGCTGGAGTGTAGGCATCCCATTTCTTTTTATTTCTATGTTCAAACATTAAAAATTCGTTTGTACTTAAAGCAACCTTATATGCTTTATTGCTATCTGAAATTGCTGGCAGGGTACAATTGGAAGTACTTGCTGTTAAATTAATAGGAGTTAACCACCCTAACATTTGTCTTTCTAAAGCAGAAAGATAGGGAGGTGTTTTTGAACTATTATTATAAGCTCCATTTGCCATTAAATCCCATGAGCCTAAATCTATTGCTTGACCTCCTGTGCCTTCATAGTCAGTATCGTAAAAGTCTGGTAAACCTAAAACATGTCCCATTTCATGACATATAACCCCAATCCCATCAATTGAAGTTGTAG
>CAYFWD010000063.1:0-11212 GCA_964346795.1 uncultured Bacteroidaceae bacterium | reverse complement strand
AATTTGAATTAAAAAAATAAGTATATATGTCATTAATTAAATCTATTTCAGGTTTTAGAGGAACAATTGGAGGTAAGGAAGGTGATGCTTTAACTCCTATTGATATTGTTAAATTCACTTCAGCTTTTGCTCAATTTATTAAAGAAAGCTCCAAGAAGGATAAATTGAAAATCGTTATTGGTCGTGATGCAAGAATTTCAGGCGAAATGGTTTCTAATTTGGTTGTTGGAACTTTAATGGGAATGGGCGTTGATGTTATTGACACAGGTCTTTCTACTACTCCTACCGTTGAAGTTGCTGTTGTGGAACTAAAAGCTGACGGAGGTATTATCCTTACAGCAAGTCATAACCCTATTCATTGGAACGCTTTGAAATTACTTAACGGCAAAGGTGAGTTTATTAATGCTAAGGAAGGAGAAAGAGTATTGTTCTTGGCAGAAAATCCTGACTTTAATTTTGCTGAAGTGCTTGAATTGGGCTCTTACATAAAGGACGACAGCACTATTGATATGCATATTGATAAGGTTATCAATCTTCCTTTGGTTGATGTTAAGGCTATTGAAAAGGCTAACTTTAAGGTTTGTTTTGATTCGGTTAATTCCACTGGTGGCATTGTTTTACCTAAGTTATTAAAAGCTCTTGGCGTAAAAGATATTGTTGCTCTTAACGATGATGCAACAGGACATTTTGCTCATAATCCAGAGCCTTTGCCTGAAAATATTACTGAGATTTGCGATAAGGTTGTTGAAAGCAAGTGTGATGTTGGGTTTATTGTGGACCCTGACGTTGACCGCTTGGCAATTGTGTGTGAGAATGGAAAACCTTTTGGAGAAGAATACACTTTGGTTGCTGTTGCTGACTATGTTTTATCTCAAATTCCAGGAAATACTGTTTCTAATCTTTCTTCTACAAGGGCATTAAGAGATATTACAGAAAAGCATAATCAAAAATATTTTGCATCAGCTGTTGGAGAGGTTAATGTTGTGGATATGATGAAAAAAAATAATGCTATAATAGGAGGAGAAGGTAATGGTGGTATTATATATCCTGAACTTCACTATGGAAGAGATGCTTTGGTTGGGATAGCTCTTTTCCTTACTCTTTTGGCTAAAAAGAATATCAAGGTATCTGCTCTTAGAGATACTTACCCTGATTATTCTATATCCAAAAATAAAATGGAACTAACAAAAGATATTAATGTTGATAGGATTTTGGAAAAGGTTGCAGAAAAATATTCTTCCTATGATGTTATAACTATTGACGGTGTTAAGGTTAATTTTGATAAGGAATGGGTACATTTACGCAAAAGCAACACCGAGCCAATCATTAGAATCTATTCAGAAAGCGATGATATTACCAAAGCCGACCATTTAGCACAGGTAATAATAAAAGACATTACAGAAATTATCCGTCAAGATATGTAGTCTTTAAAGACTCTACCTCTTTCTTCAAAATTGGTAAACATATCGTAGCTTGAGGCTGCTTAGAAGTACTTTCTTTCCTTTTGAGGTATTATTTTTACACCAATCAACTATTTCTTTGTAGTCATTGGAGACAAGAAATTGAGATTTCTTTTTAGGGTTTTCTCTTATCAATCCTTTCATTCTCTTTCCTGCTTCTCCAACAAAGGCTATATTCTTTAAGTCTTTATAGTCAAAAAGTATGTTTTCAAGTTCGCTATAATCCACTCCCCTATCCTTTCCTCCTAAGATAAGGGTTTGCACTCCTTCCAATGAATTAAGGGCTGCTATTGTTGTTTGTGCAATTGTTGAAATAGAATCGTTGTAGTACTCTACTCCATCTTTAGAACAGACAAACTCCAAGCGATGTTCCAATCCCTTAAACTCCAAAACATCTTTCAATCCTTTCTTACTCTCTACGCCTAAGAACTTTGCCACCTCATAAGCTATCATAATATTAAACTTATTATGCTCTCCCTTCAAATACTTCGGCTCTTCAAAAGAATAATCCTTTACTTTGATTGGCAAAAGGGTTGACCCTGGTTTTATTTTCTTTATCCACGAAGAAATCAATTTGCTGTCTGCATTGTAGATAAAAGCATTATCTTTTGAGCTTTGGTATTTAAGGATATTTAGCTTAGCCTTTTGATACTCTTCATAAGTAAGGAAATGGTCAAGATGTTCTTCGTAAAGGTTCAAAAGTACAGAAACCTTTGGAGAGTGTTGTATGTATTGAAGTTGATGTGCAGAAAGCTCCAATACTATAATAGTGTTGGGAGTTATCTTATCAATCAAGTCAAACATAGGCTTTCCTATATTTCCCGCAAACAAAGTGTCCTTATGCTTAGCCTTAATCATATTATATATTAAGGTTGAAGTGGTACTTTTCCCCTTTGTTCCTGTTATCCCAACGCATTGATGAGCATAGAGCGAAAGGAATATATTTGTTTGAGATGTTATTTCAGAGTCTTGATATGGCTTTGTCATTGAGTGAAGAGAAATACCAGGGGACTTAATAACAAAATCATAAACCGTTTTTGTTGTCAGCTCTTCTTTAGCCTCTTCTCCCAAATGCATCTCAATATATCCTGCTTCTTCCTGCTCTTTTAAGTATTCGTTCTCTTTTAGCTTAGGATTGGAGTCTTGTATTGCAAACTTCTTATTAGGAAAAATACTCCTTAAAAGGTTATGTGTGGACATTCCTTCCCTACCCATACCAAATATAATTAGCTTTCTAAGGGTTAACATCCTTACTATCTCTGCTTTTTTATATATAGAATAAGGATTTGAGAATATTGTAGCAAACCTTTCTTCAAGAAAATGCTCGTTAGAGATATTGTATAAGTATTTCTCCTTATCCATATCCAAATAAGTTTGAGCCAAAGGCAAGCTTAACCAATACTTAACAAGGCTTAGCTTCTTACTTTCAGGATAGCGTTCTACCAATAGGGCCAAAGCCAAATTAACCTCTTCTATTGTTCCAACACATTCAAAAGGCTTAACCTCTGCCACTCCTATAAGCTCATTAAAATATTTCTTAAGAGAAGACTTGTTGAGAAGGTTTTCACCTATATATTCCGTTAGTCTTTCCTGAATAATAAAAGGAGAAAGGATAATGTAGGCAAACAAACACTTAGGACAATTGCAACACCATATATCCTTCTTACTTCCTGCATTGCAGGAACGGAAAATATTATGATGAGTAGAAAAGATAGAAAACAATTGAGCAATCTGCAACTCACTCAAAGGACGAAGAAAAGAAAAGTAATTGCTACCCTCCAAAACAAACTCATTGACATATTCTCTAAAATCCCTTTCAAATTCAAGGCTTTTAGAATATTGATGATTTATATCCTTTCCAATAACTGTGGATTCATTGGCAGAGTTTTCATTACTAAGAGCTATTGAAGGAATATCGTTGATATAAGAACTTAATAGTGAAACAAAGGCAAGCAAGGCAGAAAATGGAGTATGCCCATTAAGAAAACCTTCCTTATTAAGTTTTAGAATATGTTTGTCTAAGTCTCTTTGGATATACAAATAATTATCTATTAGTTTGGAACGAGAAACAGAATCATTTTGAGCCTTTGTTGGATTAATAGCTAAAGGCATAACCTCAAAACCATTTCTTTTCAAGAGTTCCAAACTCACAATAGAATCCTTACCACCACCAACCGGCACTATTACTTTCTTATCATCAACCTTAGGAGAAAAACTTCCTCTTTTGTATTTGTCTTCCCCAACAACAATTGTCATAAACTCTTCAATATTTGTATCTATTGAATTAAGATAAAAATACTCTCCAAGTCCATTAAAATAAAGTTTCTTCCAAAACTCTATCTGTTTATCCGTAAAATAAGCAACATCAATTATAACTACCGGCGAAGCAAAAGCCTTCCAATAGCTTATAAGTTCAATCATTCCAATATGGATAATAAGATTGGTAAATGTTTCTGTATTTATCTTCTTTTCTAAATCTATCTTAGGCAAATAAAAAACATAGGTTGGATAAAAAGCATGCTCTCCACACTTAAACTCAAAACCAAAAACATAACCCTTTGCCTTTTCGTTATATTCACACATATAGTTTGAAAAATAAAAGACCGGATATTCTTCTCTAAGCTTATTGAATTTATCTTGATTATTCTCTTTTGGAGTCATAACTCTTTATTTTAATTAATTGATTTTGTCTTTCTCTTTATATTTATTGCCCTTATAATATTCTACCAATAAAATTTCCTATTCCATATCCACATAAATAACTGCTGTATCTCTTGGGTTTTCTACTGTAAAATCTCTTGGTGTCCAAGCATTGTTCCCTATTCCTATATTACCTGTACCAACCGGAACATTAAATATCAAATAATTTAACGAATCATTATAACTTTCTGATATTATAAATTTAGGTTTGTAATAAGGAGTTTCATAACAACTTTCTGGATAATTCCAAAAACCCCAACCTTGATTACTTGTTTTTGGAAGAATTACTTTTAGATAACCATAAGTAATGGGTCTAATATCAACTCTTTTACTTTCAATCTTAACTCTATCTTTTTGATAATTAAATTCTACAAATTCAAAATTATAGCTTTCAGTTGCTCTTGGAATTATTCTAATTGCAGTGAAATCTACTATCCTATTTTCTCTTCCTAAGTTCCCTCGTTTAGGAATTTTTATCTTATAATAACCATTAGCATCCGAAACAACTATATTTGTTGCATAATAAGGAGTAGTTCCAAATAGACCTCCATTTGATTCATCAAAATATTTTGCATCAAAAATAACTCCCTCAACAGGTTCTCCTGTATGATAATCTTTTATATAGCCATCTATATAAGTATTATAATAGGTTATAATATCTTCGTCGCTTTCACACGATAAAAACAACGGAATAATAAGAAGCAATGCTAAGCTAATACTTATTATTGTAAAAATATTTCTTTTCATAAGTTTGTTTTTGTTGGTTTATTCTAATCTACGTTGCAAATATAAGTCTTTATCATTAAACATAGAGAAAAAAAACTATAATTTCTCTTTAATCTTATTATGCAAAAACAAAGAAAGAGGGAGGATAATCAAAATATATTTCAAAGAAACTAAACTTCCTTGACATCAAAACAAAGTTTGAATAAACTTAAACGAAGTTTTCACGACCTTAAATCTTCGTTTTGACGAGGTCGAAATGCCATTTCGTTGTCATGAGATGGCATCTCGTTATAGATGAAATGGCATTTCATGAGAACGAAATGCCATTTCATCTCCGTTAAGTCTTCGTTTTAATGTCGTAAAAACTTAGTTTTAATTCATTAAAAGGCTGTTTTAAGCTCGTAATAACTTAGTTTTCTGGAAATAGACCTTGATTTTATTTTATCCTCTTCTAATATATGTTCCCCACATTAGCTTCTTTCTTATTGCTGAAAAGAAACTTTGATTGTTCATTCTTATTAGTTTTAGCTTAAAGTCGGCTTTTTGTATGGACACACTAAATGGTGATATGGCGGGAAAGCATTGTGAATCTACATAGATAATAAGGTTTTCATTCTCTTCTTTAACTTCTAATCTAATATTTGAGTCATCTGGTATTATTATTGGACGAAAGGTCAGGTTGTGAGGGCATATTGGTGTTATGCCTATGCAGGATGATTTGGGAGATATTATTGCTCCTCCTGCACTCATATTGTATGCCGTTGAGCCTGTTGGTGTGGTTATTATTACTCCATCGGCTGTGTAGGTCGCCAAGAATTCTTCGTCTATATATATTGAAATATCCAATAATTCCCCTGCTTTGGCTGAACGAAGGCAAATATCGTTTAATGCGAACTTGTCATTAATATTTGATTTCTTATCATCAACCTTTAATATGGAATGGTTTTCTATCTCGTAGTTCTTTGCCTTCAATTCTTCCAAGAGATTTGATATTCCATCTCTACCGACAGAGGTCAGAAAGCCAAGATGTCCAATATTTATTCCAAGAATAGGGATTTGAGAATTGCCAACTATTTGAAGTGTATCAAGCAAGGTGCCATCTCCTCCAAGCGAAAGGAGTATATCTGCTTCCTTTACTAGTTCTTCTTTAGTAGAAAAGAGTTTAATGGGTTTAGTGAAGTTAATTTTGTCAATTATCTTCTTATGAAAATCTTTATGAATAAATACATTTTCGTGGCTTTGTTCAATAATTGTAACTAATTGTTGAACATAAACTATATCCTCTTGCTTAGGAGTTCGGCCATATAGAGCAACTCTCATTTCTTTACGAGTGTTAATTGATTTTGGTAATATCTATATCCATTGTTTCGCAAGGATTACTGCATAACAAGACGCAGTTTTCGCAACTTGTTAGCTCTCCATGCAAACGTTTTTTAATTATATCTTGCAACTTGTCTTTTAACTCCTCAATAGAAGCTTTTGAAAGCACTTCCGTACAGAAAGCATACATCAATAGCATTCTTGCACTTCTTTCTGTAATTCCTCTACTTCTCATATAGAACATTGCAGATGTATCTAATTGCCCTATGGTTGCTCCATGAGCACATTTAACATCGTCGTTGTATATTTCCAAGAAAGGTTGGGTGTTTACTCGTGCTTTATTGGTTAAAAGTATGTTTTTATTGTTTTGTATTGCTTCTGTTTGGTAAGAGTTCACTCCCACTTTGATATGTCCATTAAACTCTGCCCTTGCTGAATCGTCAAGAATACCTTTATATAGTTGAACAGAATTACAATTAGGCTTATTATGCTTTACGGAGATTTCATTATCTACCACTTGTTCTTTATCTGCCAAGTATAGTCCATAGAGTTCTGCTGTTGAATATTCTCCTTCAAAGCTAACATTGAGCTTATTCTTAATATCCCCTCCGTTTATGCTAAGCCAAAATGTTGTAAGGTTAGCATTATTGCCTAAAGAGAAACTTGTTTCTGTAAGTATTGAGGAAGAATTGTTGATATTCTCCATCTTGTAATATTCTAAAGAGGAATTGTCTTCCAAGAATATTTGAAGAGAATTTTCTGTTCTGCTTGTATTATTGCTTATTGTATCATCGCAACATATAAGCTTTAGCTTGCTGTTTTCTCCTACAATAATTATACTTTTAGATGTTGTTAGGATTGGCTCTTCTGCTTTTATTATATCCAATATCTGCAAAGGCAAATCCATTTGGGTATTCTTTGGGATATAGATAAATATTCCTTCTTCGTAAAGAGATATATCTTTAAGCTTTTTATCGTCTAAAAGATGCAGGTATTCTTTCTTTGCTGATGCTATACTTGAAATAATAACTCCATTGTTTAGCTTTGAATCGCTATCCTTATTCTCAAAAAAGAAGCCATTGAACTGATTAATGCGATGAGTTTTTAGTTGAGGGATATTACAACTAAATCCAACAAAATCTTCTTCTCTTGGTCTTGTTGCCGTCTTCAAGTTATTCATGTCTGAGCCATTCATATCCTTTTTCTTCTAATTCAAGTGCCAATTCCTTAGGTCCTGTTTTTACTATCTTGCCTTCATAAAGCACGTGTACAAAGTCAGGAACAATATAATCTAAAAGTCGTTGGTAGTGTGTTATTAAAAGTGTTGATGTCTCTGGAGAGCGAAGGGCATTAACTCCTGCTGCAACAATTCTCAAAGCATCAATATCCAAACCAGAATCTGTTTCATCTAAGATTGATAATGTAGGGTTAAGCATAGCCATTTGGAATATTTCATTCTTCTTCTTTTCTCCTCCTGAAAAGCCTTCATTTACTGAACGGCTGGCTAACTTAGAGTCCAATTCTACAATCTTTTTCTTTTCTTCCATTAGCTTCATAAACTCAAAGGTTGGCATAGGGTCTAATCCCTTATACTTCCTTTGCTCGTTGATAGCTGTTTTCATAAAATTGGAAATGCTAACACCAGGTATTTCTACAGGATATTGGAAACCTAAGAATATTCCTTCTGCTGCTCTTTCTTCAATTGAAAGTTCAAAAAGGTTATTTCCTTTGTATAGTATTTCTCCTTGAGTAACATCAAATGTATCTTTACCTGCAATAATTGACGCAAGAGTACTCTTTCCATTTCCGTTAGGTCCCATTATTGCATGCACCTCTCCTTTGTTGATTTTCAAATCAACTCCTTTTAATATCTCCTTCCCATTTATTGAGGCGTGAAGGTTCTTTATTTCTAATATTAACATATAGTTTTTTATTCTAAATCTTTATTTTTATCTTTTTCTTGTTTTATTTTTTCTATTTTATCTCTCAATTCGGCTGCTGTATCATAGTCTTCCTTTTCTACTGCAATCTCTAAGAGTTTTTCTAATTCTTCTATTTTTGATTGGTTTGATGGCTCTATAAATATGGTTATCTCTTTTATTATAACGTTATCGCTTTGTTTGTCCAGAGGCAAAAAACCAACATCTTGTAGTATTTCTTCACTTGCAAAGATAGGTGAATTATATTTAAGAGCCATATTTATTGCATCAGATGTGCGAGCATCAAATGTTTTTTGTTGTCCATTTTGAGAACAAATTATATTTGCAAAATAAACTCCTTCAAAAAACTTAGTGATAATAACCTCATCAATAAAAATATCATAGCCCAGCAAAATATTATGGAATAAGTCATAAGTTAGAGGACGTGGAGATTCTATTTTATCAATTATCATTGACATTTTCGTTGCCTCAAAATCTCCAATCAAAATACTTAACATTCTTTCTCCTTCTTCCTCCTGCAAAAAAACATTATACAATCCAGGGTTAATGGATTGCTCTATTTTCTTGATTATCATTTTTTTCTTTTCCATAACTTAGCTTGCAAATATTATTAAAATAACGCAAAATACACTTAAATTAGTTTGCAATAATAATTAAATTTTACTTTATATCAAAACCTTTTTCCAAAATCTCCGTATATTAGGAATTTAATTGAAAGAATATTTTATGAAAAAAACTATCACAACATTAATAGTTTTACTATTATTTCCTGTTCTTATATTTGCTTCAGAAGCAGACTTAAAAATCCCCGTAGAAATACATGAAGTAGGAATATTACATTGGGGGTTTCTTATCACAATTCTTGGATTATTATTTGGAGCCTATCATTTTTTTAAGGTAAAAAGACTCCCTGCACATCAATCTATGCTTGATATTGCTCATGTTATTTACAAAACATGTGTAACCTATCTTAAAAAACAAGGAGTGTTTATTTCCCTGCTCTTTATCTTTATTGGAGCAGCAATTGTTTTTTATTTTGGTTTTCTTAGCAAAGGAGAAGATGGGCAAGGTTTTGGAGTTGGTGGAGTATTGCTAATTATTGCATGGACAATAATAGGTATTCTTGGCTCATATAGTGTTGCTGCGTATGGAATAAGAATGAATACCTTTGCTAATTCAAGAATGGCTTTTGCTTCTCTAAAACGTAAGCCTCTTAGCCTTTTGAATATTCCTCTAACTGCAGGAATGAGTATTGGGGTCGTTCTTATTTGCATTGAGCTATTTCTTATGTTGGTTATTCTTCTTCTTATGCCAGCACATTTAGCAGGAGCTTGCTTTATCGGGTTTGCTATTGGAGAATCACTTGGAGCCTCTGCACTTAGAATTGCAGGAGGAATATTTACAAAGATAGCAGATATTGGCTCTGACCTAATGAAAGTTGTGTTTAAGATTGGAGAAGACGACCCAAGAAACCCAGGTGTTATTGCAGATTGTACTGGAGATAATGCTGGAGATTCTATTGGGCCAACAGCCGATGGTTTTGAAACCTATGGAGTAACTGGTGTTGCCCTAATTTCTTTTATCCTTCTTGCAATAACTGATGTTAGTATTCAAAAAGACCTTTTAGTGTGGATATTTTCAATGAGAATTTTAATGGTTCTTACTTCAATCTTTTCATTTTGGATAAATAAGGCTTACAGCAGATACAAATATGGCTCTAAAGATGATATTGATTTCGAGAAACCTCTTACTAATCTTGTTTGGATTACTTCAATCTTTTCTATTATTGGAACTTTTGTGATAAGTTACATTATGCTTCCTGACATTTCAAGCAACACTAATCTTTGGTGGATATTATCAACAATAATTAGTTTAGGTACTCTGGGAGCTGCTGTTATCCCTGAAGTTACTAAACTGTTTACTTCGCCAAAGTCTTTACACGTTAATGAGGTTGTAAAGGCGTCAAATGAAGGTGGAGCATCATTAAATATTCTTTCTGGATTTGTTGCTGGAAACTTTGGAGCTTTTTGGACAGGAATGATTTTTGTTATTCTTATGTTCTTCGCTTATTTTATGAGTGCTGACTTAGGGGATATAATGATTTATCCTTCAATCTTTGCTTTTGGATTAGTTGCTTTTGGAATGCTTGGAATGGGACCTGTTACAATTGCAGTGGATTCTTATGGACCAGTAACAGACAACGCTCAATCTATTTATGAACTTTCTCTTATAAAAGATATAGAAAATATAGATGAAGAAATAGAAAGAGACTTTGGATTTAAGCCTGATTGGGAAAAATCAAAATATTATTTGGAGGCTAACGACGGAGCAGGAAACACATTTAAGGCAACTGCAAAGCCTGTTTTGATTGGAACGGCAGCAGTGGGAGCAACAACTATGATATTCTCCCTTATCCTTATGATTGAAAAAACTCTTGGCATAGACCCTGCAAGTATTCTTAATATTCTTAACCCTTATACCATTTTAGGTTTCATACTTGGTGGAGGAGTTATTTTTTGGTTTACTGGTGCATCAACACAAGCCGTTACAACAGGAGCAAACAGAGCAGTTGAGTTCATTAAGAAAAATATAAACCTTGACCCAAATGCTCCCAAAAAAGCAGATGAAGCAAATAGTATTGAAGTTGTAAAGATTTGTACACAATACGCCCAAAAAGGGATGCTAAATATATTTATTGCAGTCTTCTTTTTTGCTCTTGGATTGGCATGTCTTTCCGCAATTAATTTGGCAGCAGACGATGCTATACCTGAATTAAAATATGCAGCTGTATCATTATTTATTAGCTATTTGATTGGAATTGCAACCTTTGGTTTATTCCAAGCTGTATTTATGGCTAATGCTGGAGGAGCGTGGGATAACGCTAAGAAAGTTGTGGAAGTTGATATGAAACAAAAGGGGACACCACTTCATGATGCAACTGTTGTTGGCGATACTGTTGGAGATCCTTTTAAAGACACTTCTTCTGTTGCTCTTAACCCAATAATTAAATTCACAACTCTTTTTGGACTATTGGCAATGGAGATAGCAATCTCAGAGTCATTCAGA
>CAYFWD010000062.1:0-11442 GCA_964346795.1 uncultured Bacteroidaceae bacterium | reverse complement strand
TTCTTTAGCTGTTCCGTCAAAACTATAATCTGATTTCGCTTTTTCTGCAGCAGTAAGCTTTTCCCAACGTTCACGTTCTGTTCCTGAAAGGTCTGTTTTGTCTTCATCTGGAACAATTGCAACAGCATTTTTCCAAGAGAATCCTTTTTCACTAACGTCAGAACCCCAACCTACTGTATATCCATTTTCAATTGCGTTATCAATGATTTGTATCAATTCATCTAATGGAACATTTTGTATTTGTCCCATCATCCAGTTGTCAGGGATTTCAATAATAAAAGGTTTATAGAAAGGATGATGAGTGAAAGAGCCTATCTCAACATAATCATCCATATTTAAACCTAAACTTTGAGCAAAACTCTTTGGAGTGTAGTTAACTCCTTTGTAAGTAAAGTTTTCTGGCATTTTACCAAAATAAGCATCTAAAATAGCATTAAAAGCAACCTTCCAAGAGGTGGAAAGGCTTTTTTGTCCAACTAATGATTTACAAAATCCTTCCAATACTTTATCTATTTCTTCATGGTTATGCTTAGTTGTTCCATAATTTAACCCTGGGTAAGCTTCTTCTGGAACAATACCATATTTCTTAATCATTTCGGTAATATCATGAAAGCCTCCACCTGCAGCGAAGTTGTTTGCTCCGTGAAAACGAAGATACAATTCGGCTTTTTCTAAATAGGCATTTCTAACTATCCACATTTCGGCAAGGTCATATTCTCCTTTTCCATTTTTCAATAGTTCTGCTTCCAATACTCCTAATCCAGCAAAGCTCCAACAAGTACCTGAACGAGATTGGTCGCGAGCAGGTGTTGTAGGGTTTTCTTTTATAACTGTGAAGACATATCCTTTTTCTTCCTCTTTCTTTGTGTCTTGTGCTAAAGCAATATTGCCTAAAAACAACAAGCTAATAATTACTATAAATACTTTTTTCATATTATTCTCTATTTTTAAATTAATTTGCCAACATTACAGGCATTACTAACATTAATATTGATTCAGGGGTTTCCTCTGCTTTTTCTTCATAAGGATACATAATTCCTGCTCTATTTGGTTGAGACATTTCAATCAAAACGTTTTCAGTGTCAACATTATTTAGCATTTCCATTAAGTACTTAGCATTAAACCCAATTTCTAAATCTTCTCCGGTATAGTTACAAGATAGCTTTTCTTTTGCAGCATTAGAGAAATCAATATCTTCTGCAGAAATAATTAATTCACTTGGAGATATTTTTAGTCTAACTTGTTGTGTTGATTGATTTGCAAAAAGAGAAACACGTTTAACAGAATTTAGAAAAGCAATTCTGTCAACAATTAATTTGTTAGGGTTTTCTTTTGGAATAGCAGCCTCATAATTAGGATATTTACCTTCAACCAAACGACAAACAACAGAATAGTTTTCAAATTTAAAAGAAACATTCTTAACATTGTACTCCATCAAAACATCTACATCTTCTTTGTACGATACAAGAATGTTTTTCATGAGATTAAGAGGTTTCTTTGGTAAAATAAAACTAATAGGTGTGTCATTTGAAAAGTCAGTTCTTCTATAACGAACCAATTTATGAGCATCAGTACCTACAAAAGTAATATGTTCTTCTGTTTGTTCGCAGAAAACACCTGTCATTTGAGGTCTTGTTTCTTCTACTCCGGTTGCAAATATTGTTTTAGTGATAGCACTAACCAATAGAGAAGAAGGAATAGTTACTTGTGCAGCATCTTCAATTGTTGCAATGCGAGGATATTCATCTGCAGAAAGTCCTGTAAGTTTATATTTTCCTTCGCCTGATGTTATTTCTATTGCAAATGTTTCGTTATCTATAACAAAGCTAAGAGGAACATTAGCAAATGTTTTAACAATATCAGAAAGAATTTTAGCAGGAATAGCAATTTGATTTAGTCCAGAAGTTTCAGCATCATTTAATTCTAACTGAACAGTAACGGTTGTTTCTATATCCGAAGCGGTTATTGATAAAGTTTTATCTTCCAATTTGAAAAGGAAGTTTTCAATAATAGGTACAGCATTATTAGTTGTAATTACGCTGTAAATTGATTGTAAGGAACGAGATAAGGTTCCACCATGAACAATAAATTTCATATCTGTCTTGTATTTTAAATTATTACCTTGATATTAAAGAGCAAAAGTAAAACAAATTCCCTTAGAATGCAATTAATAAAAAAAATATTTACTAACAAATTGTTAATAAAACAAACCCTTTAGGAGTTTTACAAAAAGAAATATTAATATAAACTTAGCTTATGAAAGATTATCTCCTATATAATTTTATTTTTCTCCTAGATAAATAAATTTATACGCCGTCTTTTTTTATCTAACTTAAGTCTTTTTTGAAATAAACTAAGCTTATTTTGAAATAAGTTAAGGTTAATTTTTCTTCAATTAAATTCTATATCAGAGTTCCTAAATATTTGCAAATCAATAATAATATTTTGTCTAAAAATAGACTTAGTCCTTGGGGTTGTAGGACTTAGTCCTATGGTGTACAGGACTAAGTCCAGAGGGGTATAGGACTTAGTTTGCCGAGGGTAAGGACTTAGTTTGTTTTTTTTTATGAAATTAATTCTACTATAAAACAGATTAAATTTTGAGCTTTTGTTAGGTTTATTCATTTCATTTTGAAGGGTTTCTTTGTATAGCAAAGCAACAAAGTCAACAAATAAATTTACACTAATAAGTCTAATTTAGAAAACACAACCGTTGCAAAATAAAATATAATTAATATGCGTTTTATTAATAACCAAAATGTTTAGACATAATTAGTATATAAAATTTTAGAATTATGAAATTAATAAGAGCCTTAATTGGAAATGTAATAGATAATAATAAAGTATCTATTGGATTATTATTCCTTAGAATTTTTATTAGTGTTTTGATGCTAACTCATGGTTATGCAAAGTTGATAAATTTCACCAATCTTTCTACTCAATTCCCTGACATATTAGGAATAGGAAGTGAGTGGAATTTAATTTTGGTCATTATGGCAGAGTTTGGATGTGCTATATTGATAATTTTAGGACTATTCACTCGTCTTTCAACCATTCCGATAATTTTTTCAATGATAATAGCTGCATTTGTGGCTCATGCAAATGACCCTTTCTCGCTTAAAGAAATGGCAGTTCTATATCTTGGAATATTTATCTTTATATTATATATGGGTGCAGGGAAGTATTCAATAGATTATTTGATTAAGAAAAAATAAAAAAAGAGAATAATTTTTTTATTCCTTTATTGTTTTATTTTGTATCTTTGCAAATTGTAAAAAGAGTTCTAATAAAAATTAATATTACAATGAAAAAGTTTTTTCTTTTAGTTTTTTCTTCTGTTATTATTTTTTCTTGTGTTACAAAGAAAGATAATATGTTGGTAAACGAACGTGAAGTCCCTGAGAGATATGTTAATGACCTTAAGCGTCAAAGACCTAATGTTGAGAAAAGGGCTTGGGAAATGGTGGATTCTAATTCTTATAATGCTGTTTTTGTTGATAACGGAACTCAAATGAGAATTAAATACACAAAGGCAGGCACTGAAACTCATTGGATTGTTCCTATGGAATATGTACCTTCTCAAATAACAGATTATATTAACCAAAATTATTCTGGTTCAAAGATTAAAGAGGTTTCAATTGTTGATTCACGCAATCTAAAAACCTATAATGCATCAATTCTAACAAAAAAGAAAGAAAAGAAGGTTTTAGAGTTTGATATTAATGGAATTTTTAAATCAGAAAGATAATTTCTTTAGCTTTTAAGTTTTAAAAACTATTATAGAAGAGTAAATTTATCCCAATCTCTTCCAACAGGGAATGATTTTCTAAACGAATTAAGAAGATTTTTGTCTATTGTATAGTAGGCAATTTCTTCTTTATTTGGTTCTGTAGTGGCAAGGATTTCTCCCTTATAGTTAATTATTGAAGAGTAGCCAAAGTATTTAATATTTGCACTGTCAACGCCAACCCTATTAACAGCCACCACATAAGAAACATTTTCTATTGCTCTTGCAACCATTAGAGAAGTCCAAGCAATATTTCGTGCTGAATCCCAAGAAGCAGAGTAAATAGCTATATCATAATCATATTCATCATTTTCTTGTGAGTTTCTACACCAAACAGGGAAACGAATATCGTAGCAAGTAAATAAGGCAATCTTCCAGCCCTTATATTCAACAATTTTTTTCTCACTTCCCTTACTTACAACCTTTGGCTCCTTGCTCAAACAAAACAAATGTTTCTTATCGTAATACTCCATTTCTCCATTTGGAAAAACAAAAAAATGTCTATTAATATATTTGTTATCTTCCTCTATTAGTAAGGTGCCAGCAATGGCAATTTGTTTTTCTATTGCCTTTTCTTTCATCCAATTCAATCCTTTTTCCTGCATAGTTTCAGCGTGAAGAGTGTTCATGTTAAAGCCTGTTGTAAACATCTCAGGAAAGACTAAGAGTTCGGTGTCTTTATCTAAATTGTCAAGAAAAGAATCATATCTTTTTAAGTTGGAGTCTATTTGGTTTTCTATTGTGTCAGCTTGAAATATTGCTATTTTCATGTTAGTATAAAGTTAAATTGGTTTGCAAAGTTACTAAATAATTTCATATTTACTTGAAAAAATATACTTAGTTTATCTGTTACAATTACAAGGATGTGCAAGTCTAATATTTGTAAGAGGAAAGATTTGTTTTATGTTTTTTTGCTCCTGCTTATTCATTTGAATAGCTCTAAGGTCTAAGTATTTTAGTTTATTGCTCATTGTTTCAAACTCCTTGTCAAATTCCCTAATCCTATTATCCCATAATATTAATGTATCCAAATTTAATGTAGAAAGTTCTTTTGGTAAAGACTCTATATTATTAGATGCAAGGTCTAAGTAGTGAAGTTTTGTAAGTTGTGATAATTCTTTGGGAATTTCTTTTAGGTTGTTTCTTTTTAAAATCAACCTTTCTATATTTGTAAAAGCTAAGATTTCTTTTGGAAACTCTTTTAGTTTTTGTTTTTCTAAGTTCAGAGTTTTTACTTCTTTAGGATTTGAAATAGCTGATTCCAAACTATTATAATACCCATTTTCTTGTCCAAAACAATTAAAACTAAAAATAATAGTCAGTAAAAATAATAACCTAAGAGTTTTGTTTGAAATATAGTTTTGCTTTTTCAATATCCTCATTTATTTTTTCTTTAAGTGCTTCAAGTTTTTCAAACTTTATTTCTTCTCTAATAAACTCTTTAAGTCTTAATTTTATTTTTTTTCCGTAAATATCCCCATTAAAATCAAATATATTTACTTCAACTCGTGCTTTCTCTTCTTCAAAAGAATTTTCCTTTTTTATTGTTGGACGCATACCTATGCTAACAACCCCCTTATATTTTTTCTCTCTAAGTTCCACCTCTGCAATATAAACACCAAATTTAGGGAGTAGCTTATTAATATTTACTTTAATGTTTGCTGTTGGGAAGCCTATGCTTGTGCCTATCTTGTTGCCATGCTCAACTTCTCCACTAATTAGATAATCTTCATTTAACATGGCATTAGCCAGCCTTATATCTCCTTTAGCCAAAGCTTTACGTATTTGCGTGGAGCTAACCTCAATATTATTATAAAAAACACAGCTTTTGCTTCTCTCAACCTTAAGTCCTTTTGCATTAAAATCAACAACTAGTTTTTCAAATTCTACAGAAGATTTATTCCCAATATGGTTATCATAGCCAAAGAGTAGATATTGAGGATTATATTTTTTAATAAGTAAATCAATAAATTCTTCTGCCTTCAGTTGAGAGAAGTTTTTAGTAAAATGAATACTTATTATATCATTAATGCCAAGTGAATAGATTTTATTAAATCTTTCTTCATTGGTTTGCAAAAGACTTATCTTGTCCAGATGTTCAGGTTTGAGTGCAAATTGTGGATGATTGTCAAAAGTTATAATAATTGGTGTTGTGTTTAATTCTTTTGCTTTTTCTTTAAGGTAATTAATAAGATTTTGATGTCCAATATGAACGCCATCAAACATACCAATAGTTATAGCAGGACGATAGTTTAGCTGTAGTTCTTTGTCAAATGGAATTATATTCAATTCTATGTTTTCGTTTTAATTATTTGATTTGCAAAGGTACTAAAAATACTTTCTTCTTATGTATTTCTATTGGTTTTTAATATTTGTTTCCTTTTCCAATATGCCTTTAAGATAGTTAATTAATAATATTTTGAATAACTTTTAAGACTTTATTTTCTAATAAAATATTTGTTTTTCAAAGAAAAGATGTAAATTCGCAGATTGAAAAAGAGATATATTTGATTAAAATATTTTGAAATATGAACGTAGTTAGCAAAGGTAAAATTTCTCAAATCATTGGTGCAGTTGTAGACGTTAGTTTTGAAGAGGGCGAAAAACTTCCTAATATCTATGATGCTTTAAGAGTTATAAACCCTGATGGACTTCCTATTATATTGGAGTGTCAACAAGGAATAGGGGACAATACTGTTAGGACAATTGCTATGGATTCTACCGATGGTTTGCAAAGAGGACTTGAGGTTGAAAACTTGGGAGAACCTATTTCTATGCCTGTCGGTGAAAATATCAATGGAAGACTCTTCAATGTTATTGGTAAAACCATTGATGGAATTGGTGATGTGAAAACTTCAAAATCATATCCAATACACAGAGACTCACCAAAGTTTGAAGACCTTTCTACTTCTCAAGAAGTTCTTTTGACAGGAATTAAGGTTATTGACTTGATTGAGCCGTATGCTAAAGGAGGAAAGATAGGTCTTTTTGGAGGTGCAGGAGTAGGTAAGACGGTTTTGATTATGGAGATGATTAATAATATTGCTAAGAAATACTCTGGACAATCTGTTTTTGCAGGGGTAGGAGAAAGAACACGTGAAGGAAATGACTTGCTTAGAGAAATGTTGGAATCGGGAGTTATTCGCTATGGAGATGATTTCTTAAAGAGTATGGAAGAAGGCGGTTGGGATATAACTAAGGTTAGTCAAGAGGCTTTGGCAGATTCTAAATGTACTTTGGTCTTTGGACAAATGAACGAACCCCCTGGAGCAAGAGCAAGAGTAGCATTGTCAGGCTTAACTTTAGCTGAATACTATCGTGATGGTGATGAAACAACAGGAGGAAGAGATATTCTATTATTTATTGATAATATTTTCCGTTTTACTCAGGCTGGTTCAGAGGTTTCTGCTTTGCTGGGAAGAATGCCTTCAGCAGTAGGTTACCAACCAACACTTGCTTCTGAAATGGGAATAATGCAAGAAAGAATTACTTCAACAAAAAGAGGTTCCATTACATCTGTTCAAGCAGTTTATGTTCCTGCTGATGACCTAACAGACCCAGCTCCAGCAACAACATTTGCCCACTTAGATGCTCAAACAGTTCTTAGTAGAAAAATTTCTGAACTTGGTATTTATCCTGCTGTTGACCCTTTGGAATCAAATTCAAGAATTCTAACTCCAAATGTTGTTGGAGAAGAACACTATCAAACAGCACAGAGAGTTAAGAATATTCTTCAAAGATATAAGGAACTTCAAGATATTATTGCAATATTGGGAATGGAAGAACTTTCTGATGAAGACAAATTGGTGGTTTCTCGTGCAAGAAGAGTTCAACGTTTCCTTTCTCAACCTTTCCATGTAGCAGAACAGTTTACTGGAATGCAAGGAGTTTTTGTTAATTTGGAAGATACCATTAAAGGGTTTAATATGATTCTTGATGGGGAAGTAGACCAATATCCAGAAGCAGCATTTTCAATGGTAGGAACTATTGAAGATGCAATAGAAAAAGGTAAGAAAATACTTGCAGAAACAAATCAAGAATAGTTATGAAAGTCAAAATTATTTCTCCAGAGAAAGTGGTTTATGAAGGAGAGTCAACCCTAATGCAACTACCAGGGATTGATGGTTCTTTCCAAATACTCCATAATCACGCTCCAATAATTTCTGTTTTGGGGAAAGGAAGTATAAGACTTGTTAATAATAAAGAGGAGTTGTTTTTCCCAATAAATAGTGGAGTATTGGAATGTTCCTACAATAATATTCAAATATTAGTTCAGTAATAAATAACTTATAAATACTAAATAGAGGTGGAGTATTTTGCTTACACCTCTTTTTTTTTGTATTCTCTTTTTTATTATAAGTCAAAGATATTTAAAATATGATATAAGTCTGTTTTAATTAACTCTTAAGCAAACTCAAACAGCCTTTTATAATCTTAAAACTAAGATTTCACGACACAAAAACGAAGACTTAATGATATCGAAATGCCATTTCCTTTCAACGAGATGGCATTTCGTTATACATGAAATGGCATCTCATCACAACGAAATGCCATTTCGACCTCGTAAAAACGAAGATTAAATGTCGTTATATCTTCATTTTATTTGATAATAGTTTTATTTATGCTGATTGCTTTGATAATAATTTCTAGCTAATATCAAAGAAAAATTTACTTACTTATATATATACACAGTTCCTTTATCGGTAAATACTTTTTTCTTCTTGTCAGCATAACGATATTTAGCTACCCAAACATAAGCTCCCTGTGGAACATAGCTTCCTTTATACTTACAATCCCAAGCTATTTCTGGATTATTTGTTTGGAAAATCATTTCTCCCCAACGATTAAAGATTTTTAAATCAAATTCAATAGGAGCATCAATATAAACTCTAAATTGAGAATTATTAGGGTCGGTATCGTAAACATAAACTGCTGTTGGTGCCCAAAGGTAATGAGTTTTGGATATTCTGATTATGTTTGAGGTGGAGTCTTGACAGCCTGAAGCATTTTCAACATAGAGATTGATGTTAAAGGTTTGATTTGTGTCAGAAATATCAAATAGATGGACAAATATAGATTCTGTTGAGGTAGCACCATCGCTAATAGTCCACTCCCTCAAAACACTTCCATCAGTGATATCACTAAATATAACTGTTGGGTCTAAATCATCAATTATAGATGGATTAAAAGTCATTTGTGCAACAGGTAGAGGAGAAACATAAACAAAAACTGTGTCAGAATTATGACAGCTAATTTCATTTAACCCGTGAGCAACATACATTGTAGAAACATTAGGTCTAACGCTAAAGTTCATAGATGTATTATTTTGGGCGTAAGGGTCTTCAGGGAAAGAAGTCCAGTAATAATTATCTGCATTTCCTGTTACATAAATCTGAGCAGTGTCACCTTGACAAATAGTAACATCACTACTTGCATTAACTGTTGGTTTATTTAATGCATTAACAACAACTTGAACTTTTGTTTCACACATTGCAGGTTGAAGTTTTACACTAACCTCATAGGTGGTTTCTGTATTAGTAGGATTTACAGTAATAGATGATGTTGTTTCGCCTGTATTCCATTCGTATGTGCAATTATTTGATAAAGAATTGGCTGTTAATGTAGTCGTAGTCCCCAAGCATATTTTAGTCGTACCACTAATATTTACTTCAGGAGATAAATCAACCGTAATATAAATAGAATCTTTTGCAAAGCAAGAGTGATTATCTGTTAAAGTATATGTGAGAAAACCGGAGGACTGAGGAGCATATATTAATGTATCAAGAGAAGAAATAGGATTGTTTTGGAAGTTCCATTGAGAGTTTCCTTCTATCTCATCAGTACCTAAATTCATTAAGGTTAAGGTATCGTTTTGACAAATAGTTTTTGGCTCTCCAATTTCCACATCAAAACTTACTGTATGAATAACAACAGAGTCTCTTCTTGTGCATATCAAATTTCCAAGTTCATCACTATTATCAACTTCAAATATATATGTTGTATTTCCTGTAGGAGTTACGGAAAAGATAGTATCTATATTGTCTTGATAAATAGGAGAGATTAGTCTGTAATTATTTCCTCCTTCAAGTCTAAAATTAACTTCTGAACCCAAACAAATTGTATCATGCATTCCAACATTTTCATTATGATTTATGACAAAAGCAGGTAAATCTATAGGCATTACAAGAACAGAATCTACAATAGGGTCAAGCCAAACTCCATCAAGTCTAACAATAGTGGTTTCCATATAATACCATTGAGGACCATCAGCAGAAGTTGGGTTTGCAATAGCCTCAAAGTTTTCATTAGCTTCCACAGCAACTCTTGCTCCACCACTTGCAGGTTTTCTATACCATTCTGTGGCTGATTCCAAATCTCCTTGAGGACGAATCCTCCATGCTTCATTTGTTGCTTGCCATTGGTTAGGAAGATTATAGTTTGATACAACAGTTGCTTGAGTTCCATCTGCATTTTGAATACCTAAAATAGCTTTTCCACCATTCCAACTAGAGCATAAAGGTTTATTTTGCATGTAGAATTCAATTGTATTTGTAGTCTCATACAATACCATCATATGGTAAGCTCTCATGCTATTGCAACTAAACATAGGTACGTTTTCAAAACTTAAAACAATTTTTCTGCAAGGATATTCTCCAATTACTTCAAAATACATTTGTCCAACTCCCCCAACAGCATTGAAATCAATATCATGATATGGACCAAATATGCAATTTTTGTATAAGCTTGTATTAGGAATAGGATTATTTGGAAGAGACCACGCACAATAACTACTTGGACTAAAGTTTGCTCCAGATGCTACAGTTGGATCAAATGATAAAAGACCATTTGATCCAATTACACAAAACCGTAAATCATTTTGTCCATAAAATGAAAATTTAAAAACAGGAGAACCTGGAGGTAAACCAAAATTTATATCCATTAACATTCCCCAAGTATCATCATCAGGAAGGACGTAATCTATAGCTGTTGGAGAAATAGTATATGGACAAGGAGGATTATAAGGTATTGATTCTACAATATATCCGCTGGATGCACCAGGAGCAAATACATTTGGAGCTAATGTTATAAATGGCATGTCGCAAGTTAGTTGAATTGTGTCTCCAGAACAATTTACATTATTAGTTATATCTTTAATAGTAGAATTAGGACACGATTGGCCAAAAGTTTTTGTGATAAAAATAATTGTCAAAGTAATTAATAATAACGTCTTTTTCATATTCATTTTCTTATTTTAACTGCAAAAATAACAATTTTCTTTCCATTATAACACTACAATATAGTAAAATGTTTACTATTTTAAATGAAAAATCATAATTTCTTTTCTTGAATTCTTTCTTTTTATTTCATAATAAGAAGATTATGAGGATGAATTTCTTTTTTGATAAATCAGCTTTTTATTAGGCATTAATTTAGAAAGTTTTTATTTAAAAAAGATAGTTTCTCTCCAATATTTAATAATTAAAACATAAAAAATCATTTTTCTTTCTTTTTTTTATTTTAAAGTGTTTCTTTTAGAGTTATTTATGAATAAAAGGTAAAAAAAAGACGAAAAAAGATTGTTAAATATTTGGTGGTAATAAAAAAAGTTGTACTTTTGCACTCCCAATTTGGCAGAAGGTTTTTGAGAGATAGGG
>CAYFWD010000061.1:0-11785 GCA_964346795.1 uncultured Bacteroidaceae bacterium | reverse complement strand
TTTTATTTAAGTCAAGTTTATTTTCAAAAAGACTAAGTTTATTTTGAAATAAGTTGAGGTTATGCCCTCTCTTTCTTTGCAGAATAAATATCCAAAGCCACTATTGCAGCCGTTAGAAACCAAAATGGTACGGAAAGTTTGTCGGTGTCAAGGAAGTTATTTAACAATCCGTGAGTGTAATAGGTTACAAGTGCCATGGTGAGAAATAATGCTAATCGCCCTTCTGTTTTGTCTTTTGCTCTCTTATATACCTTTATTCCTGTATAGGTAACAACAGAAAAGAGTATAATAACAGATATCATTCCAAAGATTCCACTATCCGATAAGGCTCCAAGATATTCGCTATGTGCATTTCCCAATGTGCCGGCATTGGTGCTTATGGTTGATTGTTGATAGGATTTTTGATAGCCTGCATATTCAAACTGATAGGTTCCTGGTCCCCATCCAAATATAGGCTTATCTTTAAACATCCTAAAAACACAAAACCAGCGGTTAAGTCTTTCTACATTGGAGGCATCGGTGCTGATGTTTGATATTGAGGTAATATGTTCTACTATATTTCCTGATGAGTCTTGGTTGTTTTTTTCAAGTATTTGTAATATAGGGGTCTGAAAGGCAAAGAAAAACAATACTCCTACAATCAAAACAGAAAGTATAAGTCTTAGTTTTATTCTAAATTTAAGGATGAGATAAATAGCTATTGCTGGGATTATGCTCATCCATGCTGCTCTTGAATAGGAAAGGATTAAGCCCAACAGGAAGGCTCCAAATAAAATAAGGTAGAAGAATCTTTCTATTTTGTTTGTTGATTTGGAGGTTAGGAAAAAGAATGTGAGGGTTATAAACATTGCCAATATAGCACCATAGGCTGTATGGTCGTTGTAGAAGGGTTGCATTATGTAGAAATTATAGTCAAACTCAAATCCTTTTAGTGCAAAGCCAACTGTTGCATATATTACCACAACCAATAATGTTATGGCATAGGCAAGATACATTGATTTTATTTTCTTAAAATTGGAAAACAAAGGTATTACTGCCAAATAGAAAGGTATTATATAAAAGATTTTGGAGGAGAAGTATTTTAGTGAAACTATTGGTCTAACACTCGTTATGGCAGTTATCAGCATCCAAAACAAATAGAATGTTATTGCTATTGTTATTGGGTGGGAGAAAACTTTGGGGTTATATTTTTTGTCAATAAAAAACTTAACACTAAATACAATGGTAAAGAAAATCAGAAGAGGTTCGGTAGGGATAGTCATTGCTGTTGTTTCGTTAACAAGCATATTTATTGATAGAGGTGTTAGGAATGCAATCAGATAAAGCACCTTATCTAATTGATAGTAGTAGAGAAGTAAAAGTAAAAGTACAACAGGAACTACTGCATAATAATAGTATTCATAATCAATATATGAATAGCCTATAGCAATAAAGAGAGCACAAAGAGATGATATAATGATAATGGTTTTTGTTTTATCATTAAGTCTTCTCCAAGGGTTAAGAAGAGGAGAAAGGATGTTTTTTATATAATCAATTATTTGATTAAGAAACTTCATTTTCTTTCTTTGCAATCTTATGCTTATCTCTAAGTATTAAAACAAATATTGCAATAAAAGTACAGCATAATCCTCCCACTAAGGCTATAATGGAACGTTTTGGTTTGTCTTTAAGCTCGGAAGGAAATGCAGAGTCTATAATAAAATCTGTTGGGATACTGCTTTGACCATCAACTCTTACTTGTTCAATTTTTTCATCCCAGTTCTTAAGTGTTTCGGTCTTTCTTTCTAATAGTACCTTTAAGGAAAGAATGCTTGGTCCGTATTCTCCTATTTCTGATAATTTGTTTTCCAATCTTGCTGCTGCTCCTTGATTTCCTGAAGCTATTTGTTTAGCAAGTTCTTGACTCATTCTGTCAGACATTTTTTCTGGGTCAAAAATCTTGTGTTTCATAGACAATTGAGCAAACTCCAATTCCAAAGAGTCTATCTCTTCTTGCAAACGACTACGAGATATGTTAAGAGCAATAAGCAAGGAGTCCATTTTTGCTTTCTTCATATCGGTACGTAGTAGTTGAAGTTGAGAAGCCATATAATTTGCGATATTAGCAGCATAATGAGGGTCTTTATCCCAAACAGTGAGTTTTACTCCTAAGTTTTCTGTTCTTCTTATCTTAATGTTAGAGATAAGTCTTTTATTTAATTTGTCGCTCTTAGCTTGAGCATTCTTTTTTTCAAGTCCATAATGTTCTGCTAAGTTGAATTTATCAATAGTTTTTGAAATTATTGTAGCAGAGCTAAGGATTTCCATAAGATGTTCAGCATCTTTTTCTTTTCCAAAACCTAATGCGTCATAATTATCCATTTGGGAAAGTACGGCTTTTGAAATAGCATTTGTTTCGGCAGGCATTAGGGTTACTTGAGATTTATAGTAATTGGGAAGAAGTAAAGATACCAACCCAATAACTATTGCAGAGATAAAAAAAGTTGCTATTAAAATGATTTTATGCTTTAAGATAAAGCTAACTGAACTTTGTAGGGTAAAGTCATTATTTGAATTGTTTTCAATCATAATAATTTTATGGTTTAATTTAGTACCCCCGAGCAGAATCGAACTGCTATCTAAAGTTTAGGAAACTTTCGTTCTATCCGTTGAACTACAGGGGCAAAAAAGATTATAACTTTCTCTTTATTTCTACTTCTTCGTATCCTTCAACAATATCTCCAACCTTAATATCATTATAGTTTTCAATATTTAATCCGCAATCTTGTCCAGCTACAACCTCTTTTACTTCATCTTTAAAACGTTTCAAAGAAGCGAGCTTTCCGGTATAGGTAACTATACCATCACGAATTATTCGGACTTTAGTATTTCTGTTTATCTTACCATCCAAACAAATACAACCTGCTATCGTTCCAACTTTTGATATTTTGAATATTTCTTTTATTTCAAGGTTTGCAACAATCTTTTCTTCAATCTCAGGAGAAAGCATACCTTCAATAGCATCTTTAATCTCATTGATTGCAGAATAGATGATAGAATATAATCTAATATCTATTTGTTCTGTCTCTGCAAGTTTTCTAGCTCCTAATGAAGGACGAACTTGGAAACCTATAATAATTGCATTTGATGCTGTTGCCAACAAAACGTCAGACTCTGTAATCTGTCCTACGGATTTGTGAATAACGTTTACTTGTACTTCAGGTGTTGAAAGTTTTAATAAAGAGTCTGCCAATGCTTCAACAGAACCGTCAACGTCTCCCTTAATAATAATATCAAGTTGTTTGAAGTCTCCAATTGCAATTCTTCTTCCAATCTCGTCAAGGGTAATATGTTTTTGAGTTCTTAGTCCTTGTTCTCTTTGTAGTTGTGTACGTCTATTAGCTAAATCCTTTTCTTCTTTTTCCGATGTCATTACATTGAAATTATCACCTGCTTGAGGAGCTCCATTTAGTCCAAGAAGCAAAACAGGTGTAGATGGACCAGCTTTTTTAATTATTTGATTTCTCTCATTATACATAGCCTTAACTCTTCCATAGGTAGAGCCAGCCAAAACACAATCTCCCTGACTAATTGACCCATCTTGAACCAAAATCTTAGCAATAAAACCCCTGCCTTTATCTAATGAAGACTCAATAACTGTTCCTTTAGCTCTTTTCTTAGGATTACCTTTTAACTCTAAGAGTTCTGCTTCAAGAAGTACCTTCTCTAAAAGTAAGTCAATATTAATTCCTTTCTTAGCTGATATTTCTTGACTTTGGAACTTACCTCCCCAGTCTTCAACCAAGAAGTTCATATTTGCTAACTCTCCTTTTATCTTTTCAGGGTCAGCATTAGGATTATCTATTTTATTTAATGCAAAAATAATAGGTACTCCTGCAGCTTGAGCGTGATTAATAGCTTCAACTGTTTGAGGCATAACTCTATCATCACAGGCAATAACAATAATTGCAATATCAGTTATTTTTGCTCCACGAGCACGCATAGCCGTAAAAGCTTCGTGTCCTGGTGTATCTAAAAATGTTATCTTCTTTCCACTGCTCAACTGTACTTCATAAGCACCAATATGTTGGGTTATTCCTCCTGCCTCTCCTGCAATTACATTTGCGTTCCTAATATAGTCAAGTAATGATGTTTTACCATGGTCAACGTGTCCCATTACTGTAACTATTGGAGAGCGTGGAACTAAATCTTCTTCTCTATCTTCTTCCTCTGTTTCTTCAATAGCTTCAACAACATCAGCACTAACAAATTCTGTTGTAAATCCAAATTCTTCTGAAATAAGCTGAATTGCTTCAGCATCCAAACGTTGATTAATAGAAACAAACATTCCTAAAGACATACAAGAAGCAATAATCTTGGTAACAGGAATATCCATCATAGTTGCTAACTCATTAGCAGTAACAAACTCTGTTACTTTTAATCTTTTTTGATTTTCAATTTCTTGTTCAAATTCCTCTTGTTGAAGTTGAGAAATTGTTTGACGTTTTTCTCTACGATATTTTGAAGACTTTGATTTTCCAACAGGAGACAAACGTGCAAGAGTTTCTTTTATTTGCTTTTCAATCTCTTCACTGCTTATTTCAACCTTCTTTAATTCTTTCTTTTTACTAACTCTTGATTTCTTATCATCCTTTTTTGTCTTCCCCTTTTGAGCATTTGCAGAAGGTGTTGTTGTTTGTGTTTGCTGCTTAGCTTGAGTTTGGGATTGTTTAATTCTTCTTCTCTTCTTTTTATCTTTCTTTATATCGTCAGAAGAATTTTCTGTTTTTTGTTGAGAAGTTGTTATTATTTGTTTTTTTGGTCTATTAAATTGTGATAAATCAACCTTTTCTCCCAAAACCTTAGGTCCTGAAAGTTTGACATATTGAGTTTCAATAAAATTATCTTTATTCTCTTCAGTATTTTCTTCAACAACAACTTCCTTAACTTCTTCTTGTTTAGGTTTAACTTCCTCTTCTTTAGGCTTTGTTTCCTCTTTTTTATCTTTAGGTGCTTCTTTTTTTATTGTTTTTTTCTCAACCTTTTTTTCTTCAAAATTTTCTTTTTTCTTTTCTTTAGGAAGAGCTTTAGCTTTCTTTTCTTCTTTCTCTTTTTCTATTTCAGCTTTGGTTTTTTTCGCTGGTTTAGTTTTAGAATTAATAGAGCTAAGGTCAATCTTACCAATAATATTTAAAGAATGTGCCTCGTCGGTTGTTGCAGGTTCTTTTTTCTTCTCTTTAGAAACAGTCTTTTTAGGTTTCTTTTCCTGTTCCGCAACAGGTTTTTCTTCCACCACCTTTTTTTCTTCCACTTCTTCTGCTTTTTCCCCTTTCTTTTCTTCTTTCTTAGGAGTTGGCTCAACAAAATCTATAGTAGTGGTCTTAATTATTATTTCTGGACCATGTTCTTCTTGTTTGGTCTCTGCTTGAGTTTCAGAGTGTATATCTTCTACTTTTATTGTATCGGTAGGAGTTGCAAGGTCCAACTTATTGGCTTCTTCTTTTACTTTTCGTTCTGATTGAAAAGCTGATGCAAGAATATCATACAATTCTCCATCTATTTTTGTATTGGGATTACTTTCTATTACTTTTCCTTTTTTGGCAAGACAATCTACTAATGTTGAAATTCCAACATTAAACTCTTTAGCAACCTTACTTAATCTTATTGTTTTATTTTCTTCTGACATTTTTCTTTTTCTCGTTTTTAGTTTAGTTGATTACAATTAATTATTGTCTACCAATATAGTTATTAATCTTCAAACTCTGCTTCTAAGGTTTTTATAACCTCATCAATAGTTTCTTCTTCCAAGTCGGTTCTCTCAATCAATTCTTCTCTACTAATTGCCAATACATCTTTTGCTGTATCGCAACCAATAGCTTTCAATTCCTCAATTATCCATTCTTCAATCTCATCAGTAAATTCATTCAAATCTACATCCTCATAGTTCAAATCTGTATCGCTATATACGTCAATTTCATATTTTGTTAGTCTGCTTGCTAATTTAATATTAGCTCCACCTTTTCCTATTGCTAAAGAAACTTGGTCTGATGGCATAAAAACTTCAGCTCTTTTATTTTCTTCATCTAAATTGATAGAAGTAACCTTTGCAGGATTTAATGCTCTTGCAATATATAGCTCTATGTTTGGAGTATAGTTTATTACATCTATATTCTCGTTTCTTAACTCTCTAAAAATACCATGAATCCTACTTCCTTTTACTCCCACACAAGCTCCAACAGGGTCTATTCTATCATCGTAAGATTCAACAGCAACCTTTGCTCTTTCGCCAGGTTCACGAACAATATCCTTAATTGTAATTAAACCATCGTAAATCTCAATAACTTCTTGTTCAAGTAATCTTTCTAAGAATACAGGAGAGGTTCTGGAAATAGTTATTAGAGGAATACCATTTCTCATCTCTACCTTCAAAACAACAGCCTTGATAGTATCTCCTTTTCTATAAAAGTCTGCAGGAATTTGTTCGCTCTTAGGTAAGATTAATTCAATTCCTTCTTCATCTAATACCATTATTTCCCTCTTCCAAATCTGATATACTTCACAAACTACAATCTCTCCAACCTTTTCTTTATATTTGGTAAATATATTTGCTCTTTCGTAGTCTTGAATTTTTGCTGCAAGATTTTGACGAATAGCAAGAATATCTCTTCTTCCAAAGTCTGCAAACTTAATTTCCTCTGATAATTCTTCTCCAATTTCAAAGTCAGGCTCAATCTTTATAGCTTCAGAATAAGAAACCTGAGTATTTTCGTCTGTAACTGTTCCATCTGCAACAATTTCTCTATTTCTCCAAATCTCCAAGTCCCCTTTATCAATGTTTACAATAACACTAAAATTTTCATCAGAGCCATATTTTTTAAGCATCAATGACTTAAAAACATCCTCCAAAATCCTCATCAATGTTTCTCTTTCAATGTTTTTAAATTCCTTAAACTCCGAAAAGGTATCAATTAAATTTAAGTTTTCCATATTATAAAACTTTCTTATTATTTAGAATACAATTATTATTTTACTCTCTTTAATATTGCTAATCAAGATTTCCTTGTCAATAGCAGCATCCTTTTTCTTTTTTGGTTTTTCCCTAACAACAATCATTTCATCATTAGCCATAATCAATTCTCCAACTATCTTATCACTACTATCTGTTGTTATTATCTCTATGTTTCTGCCAATATTTTTTTTGTATTGACGAATAAGTTTTAAAGGCTCTCCAACTCCTGATGATAAAACACTTAATTCAAAATCCTCTTTCTCCCTATCCAAATTTTTTTCAATATTTCTTGATAAATCAATACAATTTTGAATAGTAACTCCATTATCTCCGTCAATAATAATGGAAATTTTATTGTCTTTGCTAATTTTTACATCAACTAAAAACAAATCTTTTCCCTCTAATTCTTGACTAACCAAGTGTTGAATAGCTTCTTTATCAATCATATAAAACAATTAATCAACAAAAGAGGGGACTAAATTGTCCCCTCACTTATCTCTTTTTCAGTTGCAAAAATACTATTAATCTTTGGTTTAGCAATAAAAAAACGAAAAAAAATGAAATTATTATTTTTCAGAGGTTAATGTTTCTGTGTTTTGAGCTTCAAATTGTCTTATTAATTCCATCTCATCGGGCATATCCAGCATTTGATACATAACCTCAGCATCATTGGCTAATGGAGAATTGGGGTAGTTCTCAACAAACTGCTTATAAGCCTCTTTTGCCTTTTCTTTATTACTGCAAGCTTTCTCATAAGTTTCCCCCATCTTAAACACTGCCAACTCTGCCATTGGAGTATTAGGAAAATCAGAAGCCAGCCTATCCAAATAAAGTATGGCCTTATTACAATACTTCATATTAATACAAATGTCAGCAGCCTTATAAAGCATAATCATTACATTGGTATCTGTTGGAAAATCTGTTATATATGAATCATACATCACAAGTAAGGAGTCCGCTCTTGAGGGAGATATTTCTTGAGCTTCCTTAAGGGTTTGTTTTTCCAAATCACCAATCTCTTTCAAACGATTTTCTTTAGTTGGCTTACAAGAAGCAAAAACCAAAATAACAAGACTTAATAATAGGTATTTTTTCATGATTTTTATGTTTTATTTTTTCCCACTGGTTGGGCGTTTCATTTTATAATTTGTTTGTACTTTGCCATTTGCAATATCATTTAATCTCCTTTTCAAAAGAGTTTTCTTTAAAGGAGATATCCTATCCACAAAAACCTTCCCTTCCAAATGGTCATATTCGTGCTGAAAGACCCTTGCTTTTGCTCCTGTTAGGGTTTCTTCGTGAAGGTTAAAATCTTGGTCATAGTATTTTACTAAAACATTGGAGTGGCGACTAACCTCTTCGTGAAGTTCTGGAAGAGATAAACAACCTTCTTGGAATGTCCATTTCTCTCCACTTTCTTCCAAAACCTCTGGATTGATAAAAACCTTCTTAAAACCTTCTGTCTCTGGATATGTTTCCTTTAAACCATCGGCATCAATAACAAAAAGACGAATAGATAAATCAATTTGAGGCGCTGCAAGTCCAATACCATTGGCATTATACATTGTCTCAAACATATTTTCAATCAACTCGTTTAATCCTTGATAGTCTTTATCAATTGGCTTAGCCAACTTCCTCAATACTGGGTTACCATAACCCACAATAGGTAATATCATTTATTTTTCTTTTTAATTCATATAAGTTTGCAACAATATCACTGCACTAACTTTGTCAACAAGACCTTTGTTTTGTCTTTGTTTCTTCTTCGCTCCAGAATCTAAAATAGCTTTTGAGGCTATCTTAGAAGTAAACCTCTCATCAATCCTTACAATCTTTTTATCAGGATATTTCTTTTCAAGTTCCAAAACAAAAGGTTCAATATATACGCTACTTTCACTTAAAGTATTGTTCATTTGTTTTGCAAGACCAACAATAAACTCATCAACCTCCTCTTTTTTCAAATATTCATCTAAGAAATCAAACAATTTGTCTGTTTCAACAGTAGTGAGAGCAGTAGCAATTATTCTTTGAGTATCACTAACGGCAAGCCCAACTCTCTTAGCCCCATAATCAATTGCCATTAATCTACCCATATTATTTTATAGATAGGAAATGCATTCCGTAACGTTCAAATGCTGCTCTTTCCAACTCTTCTCTTGAGTCAGGATGTGCAATAGAAATCATTAGCCTTGCCCTTTCTTGAAGAGACTTGCCATAAAGATTAACTGCACCATACTCCGTAACTACCCAATGAACGTGATTACGAGTAGTAACAACACCAGCACCCAAATTCAATGTATTTACAATCTTACCTACGCCCTTGTTAGTTGTAGAAGGCATTGCAATAATTGATTTTCCTCCCTTTGAACGAGAAGCACCATAAATAAAATCAACCTGTCCACCAACTCCACTAAAAAACTTAGTACCAATACTATCAGAACAAACCTGTCCTGTAATATCAATTTGAATAGCAGAGTTAATAGCAGTCATTTTAGGTTGTTGTGCAATAATAAAAGGGTCGTTGGTGTAAGCAACATCCTTCATCAAAACCATAGGGTTATTATCAATAAAATCGTAAACCTTTTTAGAACCCATTAAGAAAGTGGAAACAATTTTTTCTGTATCCAAAACCTTATTCTTACCATTAATAACACCCTTTTCCACCAATTCCAAAACTCCGTCAGCAAACATTTCAGTATGTACTCCCAAATTCTTATGGTTAACAAGATGTTTCAAAACAGCATTAGGAATAGCTCCAATACCCATTTGCAAACAAGCTCCATCTTCAATCAATTTTGCACAATGAATACCAATCCGTTCCTCTTCAGGAGTAGGTATAGATATATGAGCCTCCATAAGAGGAGTATTGTCCTCAACAAAAATATCTATCATAGAAGAGTGAATTAGAGCATCACCAAAAGCACGAGGAACAGAAGGATTAACAACAGCAATAACAGTTTTTGCAACCTCAACGGCAGCCTTAGTAGCATCAACAGAAGTACCCAAAGAAACAAAACCATGCTCATCTATTGGAGATACTTGAATCATTGCAACATCAACAGGCAAATATCCTTCCCTATAAAGCTTTTGAGTTTCTGAAAGGAATATAGGTATATAATCGGCATAACCCTCTTGCACACCTTTTCTCACATTAGCACCCACAAAGAAAGCTTGGTGGAAAAACACACCTTCAAACTCTTTGCTCGCATAAGGAGCCTCACCTTCAGTATGTAAATGATGAATTCTTACATTAGAAAACTCCTTTTTTCTTCCTCTTTCACACATAGCCTCAATCAAACACTGAGGAGCGGAAGCAACAGACGAAAGATGAATATGGTCATTAGACTTAATCACTTTCACAGCCTCTTCAGGGGAAACAAATTTTATCTTATTTTTATCCATAAATCTTATATTTTTAAGCGTACAAAGATACTAAATCCTTTTGAGTTGCAAAAATAACATGTTAAAATAATAAGATAAGCCCTTTAAGGCTTTAAATATTTAGAAAAATATACAAGTAAATTTATCCGCTGACTTTTTTAATTTATCTACTATATAAATTATTTTTGCCCTTCGTCGTGCGGGACGGAGAATATTGATTTCAACAATATCACTGAACAAGTTCCAAAACGTATTTTATTTCATCTTTTTCTGCACTTCTTGTTACTTTAAAAATATGGTTAATACATCTGTAACCAGATTCTTCGCCTATTGTCTTATCAAATATACCTTGTCCTTTTACAACAGAAAACTCTCGAAAATCTAAGCTTGTATTGTAATCCAAATAGTGATACTCATCTTCATATACAACTTTATGGTTTTTGACTAAAATTATTCTACACATTTCAGAATCATATCCTACCAATTCATTTTCTTTTGCGGGATAGTCTGTTATGCCTATAATATCTCGTACACCTGTAACTACTGTAAATTCATCAAATACATACATTGTATCATAATCAACTAACGCTTTTCGTAAATCAATAAAACAGGTATCAGTTTTTGAAAAATCACAGTTTTTATTGATGTATTTTTCTATTTTTGCGGGAGTATGCGTACAACTGTTTAGTATAAAAATACCTAACACAAATAAAAATAAAGAATGTGTTTTCATCGTATTATTTTTTGTCGTGCGGGATATGTTATCCCGCACTATATTATTATAAGGATTTGTAATCCGATACTTATTCATAAATATTACTTTCACATCTCAAAGAATGTTTTTCAAATACTTACATTATCAACTCCAAATCTGATACACTACCCACTACGAGTTACACTACCCATGTCTTATACATTGAGTTACCAACCATTCTCGTAATAGTAATCAAATATTTGATATTTACCTGAAGGTTTAATTACTTTCATCTTTAAACTACCTTGTGCCTTATAAACACTATCTCCAACTTCTATATAATCCCAAATATCACCCGTATCAATATTTTTTCCTTTTATCCATTCTAAGAGATCTAACGATTGATTGTCGTTTATTGTAATTGTTTTTGCTTCATGACTAAATTCATTAATATACTTATTAGTAACAATTCCTTGAATGTTTCTTTGTTTTAGTTTTTCAGTATAATAACTATTACAACATGTACAAAATAGCAATAATATTAAAATAGTTAGAATAATATTGACTTTATTATTTAATATCATGGTTTAAAATTTTAATGGTTTAGTTGTAATAGAAACTCCTGTTTCGTCGTGTGGGATATGTTATCCCTCACTATATTATTATAAGGATTTGTAATCCGATACTTATTCATAAATAATTTATTTCAAGTGTCAAAGTTA
>CAYFWD010000060.1:2655-11858 GCA_964346795.1 uncultured Bacteroidaceae bacterium | reverse complement strand
CTAATGTTTTCCAATTAAGAACTCCATTTCTTATCCAGTTTTCTGCTGTAATTGCACCCAATGAACCAATAAGAAGAAAAGAAGATACTCCTTCACCATAAGCTCCTGCATATATTTTCCCCAAACCAGGAACTAAAGCAGAAAGCATACCAGCAACAAAAGGAGATTTCTTTTTATGAGATTTAAAGCTATTATATATTTCTTCTAAGGCTTTTTCTTCTTGAGATGTTGCAAAATTATCATAAGTAAATTTCTCTTTATAGTAATTAAATGAATTAAAGTCTCTTTTCAAGAGAGATAAACCAGCTTTTTCTAAATTATATATTGAGCTATAATTTCCCAAACTATCTTCAAAATCACTTAATATCCTATCTGCCTTTTCATAGTTTCCTAAATGAGCATTACTTATAGAGTTAAAGAAAACTGTCTGAGGGTAAAGCATAGAGGCTTTATTAACTTTTTCAAATAAAACTGAAGCATCTATTAATTTTTTATTACTATAAAGCACCCAAGCTTTTAAGAAATTAATACTATCTTTTGTTTCTATATCCTGTGAATAGGTATTTGAATCTATTTCTTTTATTAGAGTTATTGCTTCTTCTTTTAAGTTATTCCCTATTAGATAGCTTGCAAAATCAAAATCTTGCTTTATAAATTTATTCTCTTGTGAATAGGTATTACAATAACAGAATAGTAAAAATATAAATATTATTAGTATTCTTCTATATTTCATTTATCTTGAGTTTTTTCTGTATTCTTTATTTTGTATCTATCTACTTTTTCGTGGATTTTACCATCAGGGGTTTCAAAATAATAATGAGGTTTACCGGTTAATCCAATCCTCGTACAGCGTGTTAATCTGTCAGAAGTAAGAAAAGTTCCCTTTATAATGCCATATTCTTTTATTAATGCTTTGCTGTATTCTGAACAAGAAGGATTAAATGCGCAGCCACGAGAAAGTTGAGAGGATATATATTTTTGATAAACATACATTGAAGAACTAAGAATATGATATAGGGGATTAAAAGTTTTCTTTCCCTTTGTAAAACCATAGTATACGTATCTTTCATTATATTCTTTTTTTTCAAAACTCTTGGTTTTTATTTTCTCAATATCACTTTGTGATTGAGCAAATAAAAGTCTTGGAGCCAAAGTAAAAAACAGAAGTATTATTAGAAATAAATAATGTTTCATTATATTACTAAGGTTTTTTGAAAGGACTAACATATTTTGCAGAAGAAGGAATTTGATAGTCAAATAAATTAGAGGAATTAAATTTATCTATTTGCACATTAGAATAAACTTCCCTTTTTACTATTGAATCTTTCGGAGAGTTATACGATATTTCTGTTATTTGAGTTGGAAAAGTAAAAATATTAAACTTTTGATATTTTGCATAATAAATCTTCCTTATTATTTTGCCTTTTTTATCAAAGTAAGCAGAATATATTGGGAAAGTATTTTCAAAGACTATTTCTATCTTACTTATATTATTTATATTTTTGTTTTGTGGAATAAAAGTCTTTATAATTCTTTTGTTTTCTTGCTTTTGACTTTGAAGCTTAAAACCCATTTCTAGTAATCCAAAATCATGGTATTCATTAGCAAGAAAACTATATATTAATTCATTTTTAGAAGACATAGACTTATCGTTTATAATAGACACCTCATTTGTTTTAGGATTATAAACCTTTGCCTCGCCAAAAGAGTTTGTTATAAGAAAATATTCTTCAGGTTTAATATAATGAGTAATAAGTTTCCCATTTGTTTGATAATAAATATTTCTTTCTATTGTGAGAACTTTCTTGTTTAGAACCTGTTTAGAAATAATATTAGCACTAATTCTGTTTTGAGAATAAGAAATAAGAAAACCTAATAATAATGTAACAAATATTGTATTCCTTAAAAATGCACCCATATACTTTAAGTTTAAAAAAATGGGACGAGTAAATTATTCGTCCCATTTTTATTCATTAATTAGCTTTTATGATATATTATAACCACATCATAAAGCTTTGATTGCCGACATATTTCCCAATATCATCATTCGCCGCTCCTATAAGTAAAACAACCCAGTCAACAAATGTTACAATACCAAATATACCTCCACAAGTGAAAGTATATAATGCCCACATATAATTACTAGTTCCTAAATAATGACGGTGAATTCCAAATCCTCCAACAACCCAACAGATAGCAAAAGCTGCCCATGGATTAGGTTGATTAAATGATGCAACATTATTATTAGTAGCATTTGCATTCATTAAACCTGAACCAAATAGGTTTAATTCTTGTGCTGATACTTCTGTTGCTGATGAGAATAAGGCATCAATTTCATTATCATTTACCTGATATTTATCTGCGAAACTTACAGTAGAGAATGCAAATAAAGAGAAAATAATTAAAACTAATTTTCTCATAGTACTTAAATATTAATTAATTAAATTTGTCTTGCAAAGATAGTACTTTATATTAAAAAACAAAGAAAATTTTCTGTTTTTTGTTGTCTAAGTATTAAATTTATTTTTTAGTCTTAGCTTGTGATGACTTTTTAGTTGTAGTTCCCAGTGCTTTAGCTTTGCTCTTTTGTGTCCCTGCCTTTGATATTATTTCTTTACAATCTTCCAAAACAAGCTCATCAATATTCTTTCCCTTAGGAATCTTGTAATTTTTTCCATTTTGTTTAATGTATGGTCCATAAATTCCATCTAAAACCTCTATTGTACTATCCTCCTTAAAGGTTTTTAGAACTTTTTTCTCTTTTGAAGGTTTATTCTTTATTATTTCAATACATTTTTCTAATGATATGGTATAGGCATCTTCTGTTTTTGGAATAGAAACATTTGTCTTGCCATACTTAATATAAGGTCCAAAACGCCCAACATTAACAATAACTTCCTCTCCTTCATATTTTCCTAAGTTGCGTGGCATTTCAAACAGTAAAAGAGCTTCTTCCAAAGTAATTTCTTCTATTCTCTGCTCTTTTTTCATTGAGGCAAATTTAGGTTTTTCTTCATCAGAAGCCTCTCCCATTTGAACCATTGGGCCAAAACGTCCTATCTTTGCATAAACATTATTACCTGTCTTAGGGTCTTTTCCCAATAGTCTTTCTCCACTTGTTTTCTCTGACTTATCCATTGCTGTTAGCACTTCCTTATGAAAAGATTTATAGAAAGAGCTTACCATTTTTTGCCAATCTTTCTTACCTTGAGATATTTCATCAAATTCTTTTTCCAAATTGGCCGTAAAGTTATAATCTATTATGCCTTCAAAGTTTTGAACAAGAAAATTATTAACCACTATTCCAATATCGGTTGGGAAAAGCTTAGCTTTCTCTGATCCATAGTTTTCTACTTCCCTCTTTTCCTTTATCTGATTGTTTTGAAGAGTAATTACATCTATCTCTCTTTTGTTTGCAGGGCGGTCTTCTCTTACTATGTATTCTCTTTTTTGAATAGTACTAATGGTTGGAGCATAAGTGGAAGGACGACCTATTCCTAAATCTTCCAACTTCTTTACAAGTGTTGCTTCATTATAGCGTGGAGGTTGAAGAGTATAGGTTTGCTTTGCCATAGAACTTGCTAAGCTAAGATTATCTCCTTTCTTTAAATCAGGTAGCTTTGATGATAGTTCTTCACTTTCTTCATCATCGTCTTTAGATACTGAATACACTTTCAAGAAACCATCAAATACTATTATTTCTCCTTGTGCAACAAAGTTTTCCTTACGTGTTGAAATATCTATGTTTATTGTTGTCTTCTCCAAAATAGCATCTGCCATTTGAGAAGCTATTGTCCTTTTCCAAATTAGCTCATAGAGTCTTTTAGCAGAAGCATCTCCTTCTATTGTTTTATTTTGAAGGTTGGTAGGACGAATTGCTTCGTGAGCTTCTTGAGCTCCCTTACTCTTAGTGGAATATTGTCTTGTCTTAGAATACTTTTCTCCAAAGGTCTTTTCTATTTCAGCCTTGGCAAGAGTTAAAGCCATTTGAGAAAGGTTTACTGAGTCTGTTCTCATATAAGTTATATGTCCTGCCTCATAGAGCTGTTGTGCTACAAGCATAGTTTTGGAAACAGGGAAACCAAACTTACGGGAAGCTTCTTGTTGAAGTGTGGAAGTTGTAAATGGAGGTGCTGGAGTTTGTTTTGCCGGTTTTTTCTCAGCACTATTAACTGTAAATGCCGCTCCTATACAATCTTTCAAAAATTCAATAGCTTCTTCTTTCTTAGCAAAACGTTTGTTTAGGGTTGCTGAAAGAAGTTTGTTAGATGAAGGAATATTAAATTCAGCTGTAACCTTAAATTGAGAAGTTGGTGTAAAAGCTCGTATTTCATTTTCTCTTTCAACAATCAAACGTACAGCAACCGACTGAACCCTACCTGCAGAAAGAGCTGGCTTTACTTTCCTCCAAAGAATAGGAGAAATTTGATAACCTACAATCCTATCCAATACCCTTCTTGCTTGTTGAGCATTTACCAAATCTAAATCTATATTTCGTGGATTTTCAACTGCATTAAGTATGGCTGATTTTGTTATTTCATTAAAAACAATTCTTTTTGTCTTTGCTTCATCTAAATTAAGAGCCTCTTTTAAGTGCCATGCTATTGCTTCTCCCTCCCTGTCTTCATCGGAAGCTAACCAAACAACCTCAGCCTTTGAAGCATCTTTTTTCAATTCCGCAACAACCTTTTGCTTATCTGAAGGTATTTCGTATTTAGGCAAAAAATTATTCTCAATATCAATACTTATATCTTTCTTTGACAAATCTCTAATATGCCCATAGCTTGACTTAACAACAAAGTCTTTTCCTAAAAACTTTTCAATAGTTTTTGCCTTTGCAGGCGACTCCACAATTACAAGATTTTTTCCCATAGCTATTTTTGAATTTACAGCTGCAAAAGTACAATAAAAATAAAATATGCCAAGAAATTCTATTTTTAATCTTGATTTAATCTAAAATAACACCCTTGCAACAAGTATTATCTTAGAAATATATTATTTGTGTGTTTAGAAAAAACAAGTTAGAGATAAAACCAAACCATTTTGTTTTGATTTAATGGTATTATTACTTGTATCATATTGATAATACAAGTCATTTGGTATTTCTTTTAAAGGATTATCAAAATTATAGAAGAAAGCAATCCCTACTTGTACCATCATAATTTCTATTCCTAAGCCAGCATTAACTCCCCAATTAAAATTATTAGGAGAGTAGCTTGTTGTCAAAGGCAAAGCTTTGGAATCACCTTTTGTTGTGGTTTCATTTTGTATAATAACATTTCCTGTCTTGTATAATAATATTTCTATGCTTGGCCCAGCAAAAACAAAGGCTCTGACAGGAGAGAAACCCAATTTCCATTTTAGATTTACTGGAAGAATAAGGTAATTAACATCTACAGAGTTAAGCATACTTTGTCCTGAAATCCTTTCTAATTCGTAAAGTGCTGAAACCTCAAAACCTAAATTAATAGACGAAGAAATAAATTCAGATGTTAGTCCAAGATTAAAAGGACGGGAAGTTTCTATCTTTGCATTTCTAATTTCAAGATTTCCCATATTAAAAGGAACTCCTGCTTTAACTCCGAACTGAATCTGTGCAATGCTATTAACTTGCATCATAAGAATGCAAATAATAAAAAAAAGCATTCTCTTATTGACTGATATAAATTGTTTTTTATATATTTGCATTAGTAAATCCGTTTTAAAATGAAAAACAAATATTTGTTTTTACTTGTTACTATACTACTTGTATTATTGGCAAAGATAACATTTTGTAATGATACCTTGTATCATAATCTTCATTTTATTGAGAACAAAGGTCAATGGGAAAGCAATATTATTTATAAAACTACTCTTAAAAATGGAGTTGCTTTTTTAGAGAAAAACTGCATAACTTTTTCACTTTCGGATAATAAAGGAGGTTGCAAACACGATTCTAAGGAAGAGGAATGTAAAGATGAAAATCACATAATTAACAATCATGCTTTCAGACTAAAGCTTCTTAACAGCAAGAGTCCTGAAAAAATTATTTCAGACAAAAAAAACAAAAGCTATAACAATTACTACATTGGCAACGATAAGTCAAAATGGGTAAGCAAGGCGTATTCTTATGGAGAAGTTATTTATGAAGAGATTTACAATAAAATAGATTGGAAGATATATTCCAAAGGCAGTAATATAAAGCACGATTTCATTCTTCATAGTGGTGCAAGGGTGGAAGATATTTCACTTTACTATGAAGGGATAGAGAAAATAAGCCTTAAGAAGGGAAATTTAATTTTATATACTTCAGTTGGCCAATTAATAGAGGTAAAGCCTTATGCTTATCAAATTATTGATGGGAATAGCATTGAAGTTGAAGCTGATTTTCTATTAAGTAAAGGCAATATTATTTCCTATAAGATTGGTAATTATAATAAGGACTACGATTTAATTATTGACCCTACCCTTATTTTTTCTTCCTACACAGGGTCTTATTCTGACAATTGGGGGTTTACAGCTACTTACGATAGAGCAGGAAATGCTTATTTGGGAGGAATTGTTAGTGGTCCTAACTATCCTATTACAATAGGAGCTTTTCAATCCTCTTATGGAGGAGGAAACTGGGATGTTTCTATTTCTAAGTTTAGTCCAGATGGCATGAACTTAATATACTCAACTTATTTGGGTGGAGTTAGCAGTGAAATGCCTCATAGTTTAATTGTAAATGAATTTGATGAACTTATAGTTTTTGGAACAACAGGAAGTCATAATTTTCCTACCTCAACAAATGCTTTTCAAAGAGTTTTTGCTGGAGGAGACTCTGTTTCATACTGCAGAACAATAAATTTTTCACAAGGAACAGATATTTTTATTTCAAAATTTTCTAATGACGGTACTTCTCTTTTGGCTTCAACTCTTGTGGGAGGAAATAAAAATGATGGACTAAACTATAGAAATTATTATAATGTGGATATTAGTAATGACTCACTTTATAGTAATTATGGAGATGGAGCAAGAGGTGAATTGATAACTGATGACATGAATAATGTTTATGTGGGCTCTTGTACCTTCTCTCCAGACTTCCCTACAACTCCAAATTCTTTTAACTCAAATCATATTGGGAAACAAGATGGGGTTGTTTTCAAACTTGACTATAATTTATCTAATATGTTGTTTTCTTCCTATATAGGAGGGAGTGAAGATGATGCTGTTTTTTCAATTGATACCGATGATGAATATAAGCTCTATGTTACCGGAGGAACTGTTTCTCACAATTTCCCTACAAGTTCTTTTGCCTATTCCCCAACATTTAATGGAGGAAAAACAGATGGTTTTCTTGCCTTAATATCTTATAATGGTGAATCTATAATCTCTTCTACATATTTTGGCTCAGACAAAAAAGATATTGCCTATTTTGTTAGGACAGATAAAGATAATAATCCACATATATTTGGGACAACTCATGCCTTAGGTACAACTTTAGTTTATAATGCAACATATAATATTCCAAATAGTGGACAATTTATTGCAAAATTTACTCCTAACCTACAAGATTTAACTTGGAGTACTGTATTTGGTTCTGGAAATCCAAAACCTAACCTTTCTGCTACTGCCTTTGCTGTGGATATTTGTGGAAGAATTTATTGTGCAGGCTGGGGAGGATACAGTGGATTAAGTACTTCTTACATGCAAACAACTTCCGATGCATATAGAGCAACAACTGATGGAGCAGATTTTTATATTATGTCTATAGATTCTAATGCCTCAACACTGAAATATGCTACTTTTTTTGGAGCGATAGGCACTGCTGACCACGTTGACGGAGGGACAAGTCGTTATGATAAGGCTAGCACTATTTATCAAGCAGCTTGTGCCGGTTGTGGAGGAAATCAATCCTTCCCTATATCCCCTCCTAATGTTTGTGGTGCAAGAAATAATTCTTCAAACTGTAATGCTGCTGTATTTAAGTTTAATGTCCATAATGATTTTGCTATTGCCGATTTTGGATTTCCTCAAATTGGCTGTGCTCCACAAACTATTACTTTTCAAAATTATGGAAGAGGCACTTCTTTTCTTTGGGATTTTGGAGACGGAACATCTTCCAATGATACAACTCCAACACATACATATAATGAAAGTGGACTCTATGATATTACACTAATAGCCTATTATGAAGATGGATGTTCCACAACTGATACAATAGAACATACTATTTTGGTACTTGGTAATACTTCAAGAATTATTGATTCCATTGGTACTTGTCCAAACTATGCTGTTCAAATAGGTGTTCCTCCTATTCAACATAGCAATCTAACATTTTCATGGAGCCCAGAAAATCTTCTCACTGACCCAACCATATCTAATCCTTATGCTATAATTGACCAAACAACAGATTTTAGATTAATTATTACTGATGGAAATTGCTACGACACCATTTATCAAAGAGTATATATTCAAAATTTAGAAACAAATATTCCTGACTCTATACAAACATGCAATAGTCCTATTGAACTAAACATTCCTACAACTAACTACTCTTCCTACAAGTTTTCTTTTTCAAGAGATTTCTCTTCCTTAATAAATCAAGACATAACTCATAACTCTACATTAGTCTATCTAACTCAAAGTCAATATGTATATATTTTAGTAGAAAAAAATGGATGTATAGGACTTGATAGTGTCTGGATAAGTTTTAGTGGAACAAGCTTAACATTAGAAAAATCAGATATTTCTTGTCATGGTAATAATGATGGAAAAGCCACTGCCATAATTAGCGGAGGAGTAAGCCCCCATACATATCAATGGAGTATGGGAGAAGTAAACGTAAATAATATTTCTGGACTTTCTCCTAATGAATATTGGGTGAAAGTTATTGATGCATCAGGATGTTATTCAATTATGACTTTTACTATCTCTACTCCAGACTCTCTATACTATTCTGCAACAAAGGTTAATAATCCTTGTAGTGGAATATGTATAGGAAATATAAATATTAATCCTATGGGAGGAAAACCACCATATACTATTCTTTGGGAAAATGGAGAAAACCTATTCTCTATCAATAATCTTTGCTCTGGAAATTATGTTTTCACAATAAAAGATTCTAATAACTGCGAGTTAACAGATACAATAGAAATAACTAACGAAGAAAATTTCATTACTATTCTAACTAAAAAAGACCTTAACTGCATTGAAGCTTGTAAGGGAGAAATAACTGCAAA
>CAYFWD010000060.1:0-2555 GCA_964346795.1 uncultured Bacteroidaceae bacterium | reverse complement strand
CCTCTTCAATCCATTACTTATTATGTATTTGTTACCGATGGAAATGGCTGTGATTACACCGATAGCGTCAGAATTAAAGTTGAAGTAGTAAATTGTGGAGAGCCAAACATATTTATTCCAAATGTCTTTACTCCTAATGGAGATGGTAAAAACGATATTATTAAGGTAAGTGGAGAATATATTGAAAAAATCAATTTTATAATATTTGACCGTTGGGGAGAAGAAGTGTTTTCAACAACAGATAAAAACGTAGGTTGGGACGGAACTTTCAAAGGAAAGGATTGTCAGGCAGGAGTATATTTCTATCGTTTGGATATAGAGTGTGGACTTGACAGAAAATTCAAGAAAAGTGGGGACATAACCTTAATAAGGTAAAAGAAAAATGGCAAAACAGAAATATTATGTAGTTTGGCAAGGACATAAAAAAGGAGTATTTGAATCATGGCAAGAATGTCAAGAACAAATAAAAGGCTATCCCGATGCTAAATACAAATCATTCAACACAAGAGTAGAGGCAGAATTTGCTTTTAAAGAAAAAGCGGATAAACATATTTACTCTAATAAAAATAATAAATCCTCTATCCAAACATTACCTTTAACGAAAGAAATAGGGCAACCCATAATGGATAGTATTTCAACCGATGCAGCTTGCAGTGGTAACCCAGGGAAAATGGAATATCAGGGAGTTAGCACTAAAACAAAGAAACAATTATTTCACTACTCTCATCCTTGTGGAACTAATAATATAGGAGAGTTCTTAGGCTTAGTTCATGGCTTGTCATATCTCAAAAAACACAACCTTGACATTCCTCTTTATACCGATAGCGTAAATGCTATAAAGTGGGTTAAGCAAAAAAAATGCAAAACCAAACTTGAACGCAACCAAAAGACCGAAGACCTCTTCCAATATATTGAAAGAGCAGAAAAATGGCTTCAAGAAAACACCTACACAACCCAAATCCTAAAGTGGCATACAGACACTTGGGGCGAAATCCCAGCAGACTTTGGCAGGAAATAAATAATTAAAAGAGTAATTACCTCTTGTTACGTTTCAAATTCGCCTTATAGAACTTAATACCAATCATACCTTTTCTAAGTTTTGAATCAGCCCTAAAAGTAATCTTACCAACCTTAACCTTATTAGGCTTGCATTCTTTCTCAGAGTCACAAGGCTCCCCAGTAACAGAAAGACTGAAAGTTCCAATTCCATCCAACTTAATATTATAACCCAATTTTAACCTCGTTTCCAAAACAATAGAAAACGCTTTCAAAGCCGAAAGAACATCAGGCTCCGAAAGACTTGTAGACTGAGAAATATCCTTTGCCATATCTTCCGAACTAAAATGCCCAGCCGAAACAGCATTAGGATAATACTTTACAACTTCCTGACCATCCTTGTCAATAAATTTTTTAGCACTAACGCTATAATACCTTCTCATAAACTTTATATTTTTAAATTAAACAATGTCTTCTTAATAATTACTATCTACAAACTCTATAAAAACGGAAAAATAAAACAACCACTTTATAAATTTGCAAACACTTGATTATAAAATGCAAAGATAAGGAATAAATTTCATAAAATCAAATAAAAAAGTAGTAACCTGCCACCTTACCACCAGTAATCTGCCACCTTACCATAAGTAACCTGCCACCTTACCATAAGTAACCTGCCAGGTTACTACCATCAACCTGCCACCTTACTAAAATTAAATCAAGTTTAAAAAATTTTATTCCTCATTCTACAAAATTTATATCTCGTTTTGAGAAAAATATATAGGGATTATTTAAAATAACATTTCACAACATAATCTCAATAAGAGAAAAAGATATAATTAATTTTGAAAATTAATTTCTTTACTCTATCTTTGCAAATCAAACCAAAAGTGGTTTGTAATTTTTTATTGGAAAAATAGCGTTAGCTATTTGTTCATGTGTTGCTAAAGGTCAAAAATTTAAACACAAACATGAATGGATAGGTTTACGCTCGTGTCATACGGCATGGGCGTAACTTATCTTTTTGTGTGGGACTTCGACCTCCTTGCAACAGAGATAAGTTACATAAGTCCCATGCTTTTTTGTTTCTTATCCTGAATAAATATCCTGACGCATTAAATATGTGTTTTGCAATGGATAATTCTAAACTTCTTGGAAAGTTTTATACACCAGAATTTATTGTAAATAATATGTTAGACTTTGGAAAGTATTATGGACAAAGTATCTTAAAGAAACATGTAATTGACAATAGTTGTGGCGATGGTGCTTTCCTTATAGAAATAGTAAAAAGATATTGCAAAGAATTTTTTAAAAATAAAAATGATAAGAATGAACTAAGAGAAGATTTAGAAAAATATATTCATGGTATTGAGATTATCAAGAAAGAAGCCTATAAGTGTATATCAAATCTTAATAAAGTTACCCAAAAGCATAAAATAGATAACATTAAATGGGATATTATCAATGAAAATACCCTATCTGTTGATAAGTATAATTGCAAAATGGATTATGTTTTTGGGAATCCTCCATATATACGAGTTCATAATCTAAAAAATAAC
>CAYFWD010000059.1:0-11930 GCA_964346795.1 uncultured Bacteroidaceae bacterium | reverse complement strand
ATGGTAGTATTATTTTAGTAAACATATAATAGAATTATTTCCTTAGCAAAATTAATGTTTTTATACAAACACACAAATTAAAAACCCATTAAAATAATATTAAAGATATTTACAATACAATTCGTCATGTAGGATATTTTAATTAGAATTTGATTCTAAATTTCTGTAATTTAATGGTATTTAAACACCACTTGTAGACTTAATAAATCGCGTCTCTATCTTCTTCAAAAAAAGTACCGCAAAAATAAAATTATACGGCGGATAAATTTATTTTTGCGGTACTTTTTTTCAACTAAGGCTTAGATAAAAAAAAGGATTCATAATTTGAATCCCTTTGTCTTGTTTCTTATAATGCTTTAGATACACTATAATAATTGTATTAAGAATTATTCCTCGTCTTTTGATTCTTCTTCGTAAGCTTTCAATAGAGCGGTTTGAACATCTGTTGGTACTTGTTGATATTCTTTATAGGTCATTGAATACCATCCTCTACCTGATGTTAATGATGATAGGGCAGTGGAGTAGCGATACATTTCTGCAAGAGGAATTTGTGCTTTAATGATTTGGTTCTTACCTTCTGAATCCATTCCCATTACAATAGCTCTTCTTCCTTGAAGGTCTGTCATAACTCCTCCCATCATATCACCTGGAACTTCTACTTCTATATCATATATTGGTTCAAGAATCTTTGCTCCTGCGTTTTTGAAAGCTTCTCTAAATGCGTTTCTTCCTGCTAACTTAAACGCCATTTCGTTAGAATCCACTGGGTGCATTTTGCCGTCAAAGATATTAACAACTATATCTCTTGCATAAGAACCTGTTAGTGGTCCTTCTTCCATCTTCTCCATTATTCCCTTAAGAATAGCAGGCATAAAGCGAGCATCTATTGCTCCTCCAACGATACAGTTGTTGAAGACTAGTTTTCCACCCCAAGATAGTTCGTGTGTTTCTGTTCCTCTAATAGGATATTTTGTTTGGTTAGGCATTCCATCGTAGTAAGGTTCAATTAGCATATATACTTCACCAAATTGTCCCGCTCCTCCTGATTGTTTCTTATGACGATAAGAAGCTTCTGCACTCTTGGTTATGGTTTCACGATAAGGAATCTTAGGTGCTAAAAACTCTATTCCTATTTTATGTTGATTGTCAAAATACCATTTCAATGTATTGATATGTAACTCTCCCATACCTTTGATAATGGTTTGTTTTAGTTCTCTTGAAAGCTCCACTCTCATAGTTTTATCGTGTTGGCAGAACTCATTTATCAATGCTCCTACCTTTTCATCATCAGTGTTTTCAAGTGCTTTTACTGCAGTAGTATATATTGGACTTGGGAATTCAATAGGACTTACTGTATCGGAAGCATTCTTTGGAGAATTAAGTGTTGCATTGGTTTTAGCATCTTTTAACTTTATTGTGCTAACTATATCTCCTGCTACTGCTTTATCTAATTTTGTTCTAGTCTTACCGCAGTTTGCAAAAACTTGAGATATTCTTTCTTTTGATTGACTCTTTGAGTTTACAACGTCCATACCTTCGGTTACTTCTCCTTCCATAACTTTCATAAAAGCTATTTCTCCTAAGTGTTGTTCGTTAGCTGTTTTGAAAATAAATAATGAGGTTGGTTTTGTAGAATCGTATGAAATCTTATTTCCATTTGTTAGTGTTTTAACTGCAACTGCTTCATTTGGACTTGGAACATTATTTGAAATAAACTCAAGCATTCTTCCTACTCCAATATTTTCTCTTGAAGAGCAGCAAAGTACAGGGAATACACTTCTTGAAGCTAATCCTAGTTTTAATCCTCTTCTTACTTCTTCAATAGATAAATCACCTTCTTCAAAGTATTTTTCCATTAAATCGTCTGCTCCTGCTGCAGCGTTTTCAACTAAGGCTAAGTAAAGTTCGTCTGCTTTTGCTTTTTCGCTTTCTGGAATATCAAGAATCTCTGGTTTGCCACCTCCCTTAGGATATTTGTATAGTTTCTTAGTTACCAAATCCACAAAAGAATCAAAGCCAAGTCCAACATTAACAGGATACTGAACTATAGTAACCTTTTCTCCGTGATAAGACTTCATTTCCTTAACCTTTTCATCAAAATTAGCCTTCTCAGCATCAAGTTGATTTATTGCGAACATAAGAGGAACGTTAAGTTTCTCAGTATGTTTGAAAGCAAGCTCCATACCAACTTCAATTCCAACTTGTGAATTTATAACAACAACTGCTGCTTCAACAACATTTAAAGCTGCAACTAATTCGCCTTGAAAGTCAGCAAAGCCAGGTACATCTATAATGTTAATCTTTTTATTGTTAAATTCTACAAACAAAGGTGTAGCAACAACGGAATTCCTGCGGTCAATTTCAACCTCTCTGTAATCGGAAATAGAGTTCTTCTCTTCAACACTTCCACGTCTTGTGGTAACACCAGCCTCAAAAGCCATTGCTTCTGCAAGAGTTGTCTTTCCACTTTTAGCCCCTCCTACTAAGGCTATGTTCTTAATCTCTGTAGTTTGATAAACTTTCATATCGTTTTTATATGGTTTTATGTTAAAATATTAACGTTTAAATTTTCTGAAATAGGGGGCAAAGATAGGAAATTGATTTTTAGCAGCAAAGAAATTGCTTAAAAATTATTGAAAAAACATATAAAAACAAGGCTTTAAAAGATGCGAAAAAACTATTTCCCTAAGAAAACACCTAAATGTAGTATGGTGTTTGAACCATTTCCCCTGATAATATATATAAAAGGTTTGTTCACAAATAAATGTTCTGAAATAGAGCCTTGCTGTAATTTATGGTCAATATGAGTTTGTTGAACCTCAAGAAAAGCTTGCGTAGGTTTAATAAGGCTTAGCTTGCTCTTAATAAGTAAATGTTTGTTGTTATCAAACTTCTCTTCACCCATGTCAGGCAATAAAAGAGGAAAGCTCAAAGAAGAAGAAATATCAGGAAAACTAATTTTAATATTTTGATAAGTAAGTCCCTCTACAATTTCTTTATACATAAGCTCAGTGAAATTAAGCGTAAGCGTCCTTATATCCCAATCCTCTGCAATCAAAATCAATAAAGAATAATTCCCATTGCTTACAGGTATGTCCAAGCAAAGCTTATTTTCATTTCTATACAAACCAAAATTACCCCATATCTCGTAAAAAGTCAGCTTGACTTTTGCAGTATCCAAAGTGAAAAAATCCCTTCTTAAACTCTTCAACATACCCTCATAAGGCATAATAAAAGAAAACTCTTGTTCAAGACTCAAAGGAAAAGAACCCAAAGAAGAAGACATAGAGGTAGAACTCTTTAACAAGGAGTCTATTTCCGATGCTAAGGAAGCAGAAGAGAATATAGCCTGCATAAAAGACACTGAGTCAGAAATGGAATAATGCTGAAAGAAAGCCTTAGTGTAATTAGAATCGGATACATAATATACATAAGGTATTAGCTCTAAGGGCGAAAAAGAGAAGGAAGATAATTCTTTGTCAGCCACATACTGCCTGTTGAGGAAGGAAAAGCATAAGCTGTTAGACACCCTTAACGCTTGCACCTGCTCTTGAGAAAGTCTTTCGGCAGGCGTCCCCAACATCTTAGGAGCAGAGATTGAAACACCGAACCCAGAATCCTTAGAGTCTTTATTGCAAGAGAAAAACACCAAGCCCAAAGATAGCAAAACTAAAACAAAGAATAAATACCTTGACACTAAAAATATTTTAACTAAATTTGCTGCAAAAATACTATAAATTCGTTTCTTTGCAAAAGAAATTCAAGATAATATGAAGGAAGACCAAGATAGTAAAATAAAAGAAGCCATACAATGGGCAAAATCCTACTCATCAAAGGCAGAACGCAACCCAAAAGAGATGCTTTCCAAACTAAAAGACAAAGGACTTGACCCAAAAGAAGCTGAAAAAGTGCTTACACTACTTATAAAAGAGAACTATATTAACGAAACTCGCTACGCTAAGCTCTATTCCATAAGTAAGTTTAATCAAAATCAATGGGGAAAAAATAAAATCCGTCAATATCTCAATCAAATGGGAATATCAAAAGATAATATCCTTTTGGGATTGGAGCAAATTCCAGAAGAAGAATATCAAGCCCTATGTCAAAAGCTATGTGAGAGAAAGGCAAGAACCTTAAAAGGTAACAAGCTATACGTTATTAAACAAAAGACAATTGCATTCCTTCTATCCAAAGGCTTTGAGTACGAGGATATAAATCAAGCATTGCAAGAATTGGATTTAGAAAATCTTTAATTAGAAAAAACAAAGGCAAAAAATAAAATCATAACCAAAGATAATCTTAATCCCTTTCTTTATACCCTTAAGACTTTGTTTTTAAACTCAAATATAAACTTAAATATATTCTTATATAGACCAAAATGAATTGTGGTTTTGTCATATAAGGTTTTTTTTGTACTTTTGGCAGTTGATAATTTTAAATTTTTAATATGCAAACTATATTAATTCTTGATTTTGGTTCACAATATACGCAGTTAATTGCTCGTAAGATTAGGGAGTTAAACGTTTATTGTGAGATTCACCCTTTCAACAAATATCCTTCTTTAACAGCGGATATTAAGGGGGTTATTTTTTCTGGTAGTCCTTCAAGTTGTAATGATAAGGATGCTCCAAAGATTGATTTAGACGTTTTTAGGAAGAAAGTGCCTGTGTTGGGGATATGTTATGGGGCTCAATATATGGCTTGTGTTGGTGGAGGAGAGATTTTACCTTCTCAAATAAGAGAGTATGGAAGGGCTAACTTAAGCAAAATAGATTCAAAGTCTTCTTTAATGAAGAATGTTTCTCTTAAATCACAGGTTTGGATGTCGCATGGAGATACTATCTTGTCTTTACCTAAGAACTTTGAAAGAATATGTTCTACTGATAATGTTGAGAACTGCGGCTATAAGATTGAGGGAGAAGAAACTTATGGTATTCAGTTTCATCCCGAAGTTACTCATTCCAAAGAGGGAAAGGAAATCTTAAAGAATTTTGTTGTTGATATTTGCCAATGTTCTCAAGACTGGACTCCTAAGAGTTTTGTTCAAACGACAGTTGAAAGCCTAAAACTTCTGTTAGGAGATGATAAGGTTGTTTTGGGATTATCAGGTGGTGTTGATTCTTCTGTTGCAGCTATGCTCTTGCATAAGGCAATTGGTAGTAACCTTAACTGCATATTTGTGGATAATGGTCTTCTTCGTAAGAATGAATTTGAGCAAGTGCTTGAATCTTATAAGGGAATGGGACTTAATGTTAAGGGTGTTGATGCAAAGGATATGTTCTATTCGGCACTAAAAGGCATAACATCTCCTGAGGAAAAAAGAAAGGCAATTGGTAAAACCTTTATTGATGTATTTGATAAGGAGGCAGCAAAGATAGAAGACGTTAAGTGGTTGGCTCAAGGAACAATTTATCCTGATGTAATTGAATCTATTTCGGTAAAAGGTCCTTCTGCAACGATAAAATCACATCATAATGTAGGTGGTTTACCTAAGTATATGAAGTTAAAAATTGTTGAACCTCTAAGAGCTTTATTTAAAGATGAGGTAAGATTAGTTGGAGCGAGCTTGGGACTTAAGCAAGAATTGTTGGGACGTCATCCTTTCCCAGGTCCTGGTTTAGCAATTAGAATACTTTCAGATATTACTCCTGAAAAGGTAAGGGTTATTCAAGAGGTGGATAATATCTTTATTCAAGGCTTGAGAGATTATGGTTTATATGATAAGGTTTGGCAAGCGGGAGCCATATTGCTTCCTGTTCAGTCAGTAGGTGTTATGGGAGATGAAAGAACTTATGAGAATGTTGTTGCATTAAGAGCAGTGGAAAGTAACGATGGAATGACTGCCGACTGGTCTTGGCTGCCCTATGACTTCTTAGCTGATATTTCTAATGCCATAATAAATAGGGTGAAGGGAGTTAATAGGGTTGTTTATGATATTTCATCAAAACCGCCTGCAACAATTGAATGGGAATAAACTTAAGATATGCAATATGAGACGTAGCTTTATTTTATTAATATCAATTATTTGTTTACTTTTTTTAGGATTATTTAATCAAGTTTTTGCAAAAGAAACGACCTCTCTTGTGCCTGATAAGACTATCCCTATAACTAAGAAAAGTTTAAATATAGCTATGTTCTTGCCCTTGTCTTATGATAGGATTTCGGAGCTTGACTTTACTAAGTTTAACATTGAGGATAAGAAAAGAATGAACTATCGTTGTTTTGAATACATAACTTTTTATGAAGGAGCAAGGATAGCATTGGAAAGGTTGGAAAAGGAGGGTTATAGCGTCTCTCTTTATGTTTTTGATGTAGGAGAAGATGATGTTGTAGAAATGAACAGGTTGTTGGCAAAGCCAGAAATGAAGTCAATGGACCTAATGATTCCTCTTGTTTTTCAAAGATGCTTTGCAGCTATTGCAGACTATGCTCTCAAAAACAATATTCCTGTTGTTAATCCAATGAGTCCTAATCCTTCAATTATTGAGAATAATCCTTTTGTTTTCAAAATTCAGCCCTCTACAAATGCAGATGTTGAAACAACAATAAGATATATAAAGAATAAATTTTATTCTCCTAATATAATCTTACTCTTTACTCCAAAGGAAAAAGTCATTGTGGATATGTATCAAAAAGCTTTTGAAAGGGAAAATTGGACTTGGTGTGGTGTGGACTTTAACAAATATCCAAATAGAATATTTGAAAAGATTGACGAGAAAAAAGATAATATCTATATCTCAATTGTAGATAAGGGAAGTCAGCAAACAAACGAAGCCTATGCTAATTTGCTTCTTATGAAGTTAAATAACAATAAAAATCTTCCTCCAGTTAATCTTATCGCACAATACGATTGGTTAGATTATCCTTCTTTAGACTTAACACTATTGCAGAAGTTTAACTTCCACTTTACTTTGAGTTATCTTAATGACTATACAAATCAGAACTTTGTTGAATTTGTTAAGGAATACAGAAAACATTTTCGTCAAGAACCAGACAAGATATATGCTGCCTTGGGATATGATATAATGATGTATTTTGTTCCGGTTATGAAAAACAAGGGAGAAAGGTTTATGATGGAGCCCAATGAAGATAGGTCAAGGTTTATGATTAATTCTTTCTACTTTGAAAGGAAGGATGTTAAGGACGGTTGGCAAAATCGTAGAACGGTAGTATATAAAATAAATGATTATAAGATTATTTCCGTGTGGAGATAAATGTTTTTTAATGATGAAGGTACATAATATATTTATATTTTTTCTTTTTTTCTTTTTTGTAAATTATGCTTTCTCACAGGAGAAAGAGCTTGAATACACATCTACAACAGAAGGCACTTTGAAAAATAATGGAAGGTTTGTTGTCGCTTTTTCTTCTGTTAATAGTGAAAATGTTATATTTTCTTCAACCATAAGCTCAAGAGGCTCCAAACAAATCTACTCTCTAATTCTTCAATATAGTTTGGATAATGAGAAATGGACTGACCTTAAAGACCAAAGAGGAAGAAGAATAGAATTTGTTTCTGCAAAAAGAGGAAAGACACAAAATTATAAGGTAGTAGTTCCTTCGGTTTGTGATAATAAAGACACTGTTTGGATTTCTTGGAAGGCTGTTAGGCAAAGAGGAAAGGGAAGATATCCAGAATTAAATGTAAAAAACATTAAGATTACAGCTGAATATGACAGGTTTTTGGGGAAGAAACCAGAGTTAAAAGTTAGGCTTAGGACAAGGGAAGACGAGATAAAAAAGGTAGATAGTCTTATGTACAACCATACCCCTTTGCCATATACCTATCCTCAAACAAAGAGAATAGTAGTAAGAGGAAATTATATTAGAGAAGAGGTTCAACTAAGCATTTCGGGAAAGGATTCCAAGTATTTCAAATTAGATAATAATAAACTCAAAATAGATTCAGCTGGGTTTGGAATAGTATCGGTTAGTTACTTGCCACAAAAAGAAGGCTCGCATACAGCAACACTAAGCATAACGACAAAGAAATTAGACACGCCAATAACTCTAAAACTTTGCGGCTCTTCTTCTAAGGTTGTGGAGATAAATGCTAATTATTTAGGGGATAAACCAAAGAAAATAACTGATAAACTAACCTATACCATTCCTGTATTTTCCGAAATGGACTATCAGTTTAATTTCTCTTATAGAAAAGAAAAGATATACAATAAAGATATTACTATAATTTATAAGTGGTATAGAGATAATCAACTTCTTTTGGAGATGAAAGATAAGGTGAAGGTAATTGATTATGACGATGATGTTGATACTTTGACTTATTGTGTGCCTCTTTCTTCACCTCAATACTCCAATTCTTTGAAAATAGAATTTTATTCAAAAGGCAGTTTAGATGTTAAGGATTTATATTTTGGCTCGCCAACCTTAAAGCGTTCTGTTGCGTCTGGGCTATGGTCTGATGAGAACATTTGGGAGCCTAAGGAAGTTCCGGTTATGGAAGACTTTGTTTATATCTCGCCTAAGCATAAGATTGTAGTTGATGACGATGCAGTTTGCTCCATGCTTGTATTGGGAGATAGCTCCAATGTGATAATTGAAGCATCAAAGATGTTCTATATCTCGGGAGATATTATTTATGGTAAAGGCTCATGGTTTATTGTTCATCAAGACCTTTTGCCAAAGAAATGGAATTATATTTCTTCTCCAGTCAATAATGCAAGAGCTTTAATCTTTTCAATGCGAAAAGACAATAACGAAACATGGTTAATGAAATACAATACAGGGCAGAAGAGCAAGCTAAATGATTATTGGAGCGAATATATTGTAGACCCAACCTATTGGTTAGTGCCAGGGCAAGGCTATGCAGTCTTTTCAAATAGTCCTTTAGATGTTATTTACGAAGGGATACTTTGTGATAGTAGGGTAAACTACACTTTGGAATATTCCGAAAAAGATAAGTGGAACTTAGTTGGAAACCCTTTTACTGCTCCTCTAAGTTCAAAGAAGATATTTGAAGATATTGACCAAAAAATACAGGGAAACGCTTTGTTCTTCTTAGATAGTGAGAATGGGGTTTATAATCCTATTATAATTGATGGAAAAGAAGAAGTTGTTTTGCCTTCATTACAAGGTTTCTTTGTGGAGAGTTTGAGAGAGAATACCGAAATTTCTTTCCAAAGAAATCATCAATACATTCCTAAATCTGCCTCTTACCACTGGTCAAACCACAATTACCTTACTTTTACAATCAGCAAGGGCAATAAGAGTGAATATATCCTAATGGGAATGGACGATAATTCAAAGTTTGGCTTTGATAATTATGATGCTCATAAGCTTTTTGGCTCTTCGGAAGAGATGCCAGAGATATATTTTAAGATTGAAGACCAAGAGTTGGCAGTAAATGTTTTTCCTTCCTATCCTGCAAGCTTTGATATTGGATACTATATAGGACAAGATGCTGATTTAAGTTTAAGAGTAGGAAATCTTTCTGTATTGCCTCAAGGAATACTTCTTGTGTTGGAAGATAGGAAAGTAGATAAGTTTTATAATCTATGTATTGACTCCCAAGTTGATTTTGGAGCATTAAAGGGAACAAATGAAGAACGTTTTAGGCTTCATATTATGAAATCTTTAGAAAGCAAAATGGGTAGTGCAAAGTTAAGTGATGTTTATGTATGGGCAGACAAATCAAAGATTATGCTTTGTGATACTAAGGAAAATATATTTATGCCTAATAAGATAAGAGTTTGGGATAAGAGAAGAAATAATCTTATTGAGCAGGAGTATAATGAAGGCGTACTTGTCTTGGATTATAAGTTCCCAAAAGAAAGTTATTTAGTAGATATAATGATAGATGATGTTTGGATTGAAAATATTCCGGTTGAGGTTAAGTAGCATATTATTCTTTGTTTTACTTCTATTCTCCCAACTTTCTTTTTCTCAAAATGATATTTCTTTGGAATTACGCAAGGCTTATGAAACCAAAAACGTTGATTCCCTCAATAAGTTTATTCAAACCTATCCTTTAGAAACAAAATATGTAGAGGAGGCAATAAGAGTTAGAAACCAAATTGCCTTTGAGAATGCCAAGAAAGAAAATACCATTGAAGCATACGAACACTATGTTGAAACCTATCCTGATGCCATTCAAACCTTTCAGGCAAGGCAATGGCTGGAGGTTAATTCTGCTAAAATAATGCAGGCAGAGGAAGAAAAGGACTACCAAATAGCAAAGCAGGAGAACAACCTTCAAACCTATACAGCTTTTATAGAAAAACATCCAACCTCAAAATACTATAAATATGCTAAGGATAAAATACATGACTTCCAATATAAGCAAAACATATATTCATTCTCCATTGAGGAATTAATACTTTTCCTAAACCTTTACCCCAACCATCCAAAACGTCAGTTTATTTACGACACCCTACAAGTACAAACACTTCGTTACAACTCAATAAATGGAGCAGAATACCTCAATAAAAATCAGATGTACGATATTGACATAGAGTTATTCTTGATAGAGTTCGCACTAAACCTAACAGAAAAAGGAGAAATAAAGGACTTTGAAGGCCTCTATCACAAGTTCCCTATCCTTAAAAAGAATGAAACTCTAACAAAGAAATATAACGAAGCAAAACAAATAGAGAACCTTCTCTCCCTCCAATCAATAGACAATAAAACCTATAACACCAATATAGAATACTTCACAACCATAAAGAACGATAAGTCTTTGGAGCTAATAAAGAAATATATTGAGCCAAATATCAAAGCAAAGAGACTATCAAACATCAATAAAGCATTATCCCCAATAGAAAACGACTTTAGAGTAGTGGAGTTTAAGAAAATGCTATTTGAGCCGGAGCCACCAAAGGCAAAAGAAGAAAAGACAATATTCAGTTATGACTCCACCATAAAGCTAATTGTAGATACCAAGTCAAACTCCTACGGCGAAACAGACATATATATTTCCACAAAAGAAGGCGACACATATTCAGAGCCTTTTCCTTTGCCAAAGCCCATAAATACAGCTTATAGAGAAGAAAGCCCCTTGATAAACAAAGATAAAGACGTAATCTATTTCTATTCCAATAGGCAGATAAGGAATACAGAGCTTGACCTCTATGTAGCATTTAGAGGAGATAAAACCAAATGGGACGATTGGTCAGAGCCATTAAAAACAACAGAGATAGACCTTAAAAACATTAAGAAAAAATACAATACAGGCTATTTAACAAACCAAGACTCAAAGCCAATGGAGGCATTAATTTTTATAGAAGATAGCCAAAGCGGAGAAAGATTATTCACAACAAAGTCAAGCCATTCGGGCTATTTTGCCTACCCAAAACAAAACAAATCAATAAATATTATTAGTGTAAATAAGGGCTATCTTCCGCTATACTACCCTGAAACAGAAACTATGAACTTTAAGCAAGAGTTAATAGATGACATATATAGGAAGAATAAGTTAGTAGTAACAGAAAACATATTTTTGGAAACCTCTCCCGACAAGCTAACCCCAAAAGCGGAGAACTATCTTAAATATCTTGCACAAAGCGTTGAAGACTCTAAATATGTAATGACAATTTCCGTACATTGTAGCAAAGGCTATAAGACAATGAATGAAGAAGAATTGTCGTGGCATCAAGCCACTTTAATCAAAAACAAACTAATCTCCTTAGGCGTAAAACACCAAAACATTGTAACCGCAGGATACGGAGCCAATAACCCACTAATAGGCTGGGAAGACAAAGACAGAATAGAGATTGGGTTTATGATAATAGGAGGAGAATAAGTTTAATTTACCCCTCAATCCCCTAAAGGGGAATAAGTTTTTCCTTAAGGAGTTTAAAGACTTTAATGTCCTTAATGCCGTTAAAGTACTTATTGCACATTGAGTCCATAAACAAAACAACTAAACACCTAAAAGATTAAACAAAAAACATTGCTATTCAATAAAAATTTAGTAT
>CAYFWD010000058.1:0-12186 GCA_964346795.1 uncultured Bacteroidaceae bacterium | reverse complement strand
CACTTACAGGATTAGTACTAGAACTTGCAGTTGGTTGACTTGGTGCTGCTGCATTTAATATATCTCCTGTTGCAATAATTAATCCACTATTAAGTTTAATATTTTGTCCTGAAGTATCAGCATTAGTAAAAGTTCCAAATTGATTAGAATTAACTATTGCTTGATTGTTAAATCTAACATTTGAGACCGCAACTCCACCTCCTAAAAAGTAGTTTTCAATAACACTTTGTGCTGATTGTCCATTTTGAGAGGTACAAATAACTTGTGCCTTTATAAAAAAAGGACAAACTAAAACCAAAAAAAACAATATTTTTTTCATGATATATAAGGTTTAATTTTCTATGATTTAATGTACAAAAATAGTAAAAAATTACATCTTTGTAGCACAATAACACTATAAATGTAAAAAATGTTTACTTTTGTAGTGTTAAAAAAACGAAAAAATTGCTTTGAAAAAGAAATCTTTATTGCTAAAAAAGGTACTTAAACCTTTCTATAAGTTGTATTTAAAACTTTATCTTGAAGAAAAAAAAGATAAAGATAATTCTAATCTTGAAAGATATCCTATTAGAAAAACTATTGGATTGGACCATGATGCTTCTGATATTATGACCGCAAGAGTAGATATATTGGCCTTAGAGGCGTCCACGCCTTTTAATAGGGTTATGGAGATAATTGCAGAAAGTGGGTTTTCAAGAATTCCTGTTTATGAGAAGGAGTTAGACCAAATCAAAGGGGTTTTACACGTTAAGGATTTATTCAAATACTTATGCACCGGAAAAGAATTTGAGTGGAGCAAGATAATACGTGAGCCTTTCTTTATTCCCGAGACAAAAGACGTTAATGATTTGCTTAAAGAGTTTTTGGAAGAGAAAAGACACATGGCAATTGTGGTTGATGAGTTTGGGTTTGTTACTGGTATAGTTAGCTTGGAAGATATTTTAGAAGAAATTGTTGGAGAGATTAGCGATGAGTTTGACAACCTTAAACCTTCTTTAGTTACCAGACTTGGAAATACTACTTATATGTTTACTGGTAAAATTAGTATAAATGATTTCTGCAAAGCAATAGGCCTACCCGATGATAAGGTATTTCAAGAAGTTAAAGGCGATGCCGATACTTTGGCTGGTATGCTGATTGAAATTGCAGGACATTTGCCAAAAAAAGGGGAGACTATTAAGTTTGACAACTATTTCTTTATTATTGAAAAAGCCGATAATAGAAAAATTGAAAGAGTAAAGTTAATTATTAAGTAATGAAAACAAAATATTTTATTATAGTATTTATAGCGTTAATAGGACTGATAAGCTGTTCTAATGATAAAAACACTACTCCCAAACCAAAAACATATTTTAGAATTGATGTTCCTAAACCTGATTATTTGACTTTTGATACCCTTAACCTTCCTTTCACTTTCCAATATCCCGACTATGGTATAATTGAAAAGGTTCAAAGCAATAACTCAAATAGTAATCCAAATAATAAATGGTTTAATATTAGCTTTGAAAACTATGGGTCCACCCTATATTTAACCTTTGTAAACTTAAGTAAAAGCATGACTTTAGATACATTGGTTAATGATAGTTATAATTTCACTAAAGAACACGACAAGTTTTCAAGCGGGGTTATTGAAAGGCAGTACTATAATAAGGAAGAAAAGGTTTTTGGTTATGTTTTTGACATAAAAGGCTCACAGGTTGCATCTCCTTATCAGTTTTATGTAACAGATAGTTCAAAATACTTCCTTCGCGGTGCTTTATATTTCAATTTTAAGGCAAATAATGATTCTCTTGCCCCAATAATCAATAGGTTAAAAACAGATATTGATTATATGATTTCCACTTTAAAGTGGAAATAGTAAGAATATCTTATCCAAAACAAACTCTTATTCTATTTAAACAAGGTTTTGATAAGCGTAAAATAAGTTTTCTATAAACTAAAACTAAGTTTTCACGACATTAAAACGAGGTTTTTATGAAGTCGAAATGGCATTTCGTTGTCATGAGATGCCATTTCACCATAAACGAAATGCCATCTCGTTGGAATGAAATGGCATTTCGACCTCGTAAAGACGAAGATTTAAAGTCATCGAAACGGCGTTTAAATCTTATAAATCTTCTTTTTGAGTGTCTTTTTCTTCCTCTTCTTTATTTTCAAGGTCAATAAGTCCTTTGCTATTGAGTAAATTGTACCATGAGAATAGCTTTTTCATATCCGAAACATAAACTCTTTCTGTATCAAAGTTAGGAACAATCTCTTTCATATATTCAATAAGCTTTGAGGAATCAGATTTTGGATTAATACATTCTTTTCCTTCTTCCTTTTTGAATATTTCTTGAAAAACTTTTGTTAAAGGTATATCTTCGTCATTAGTAAATATGCTTATATCTTGCAATGAGCTAATCTTTGCGTTTGCAAAAGCAGTTTGACGTTTACCATCTAATAAGGACTCTATCAAAGCTCCATTCTTTGATTGTGAAATTAGCATAAATAGTCCTGGTTTTCCTGATATTGATAATATCTTACTTAAATCCATACTTAAAATAATTATTAGTTTATTAAAATACTTAGTTCTTTATTAAATAACTTCTATTTCTTCGTCCCAAATCTGCACTCTGTCTCCTCTTTTAATTTTCTTTCTCTTTTGGTACTCCACTTCTCCATTTACCATTACTTCTCCTTCTACTACCAAATCTTGTGCCAAAGCTCCATTATCAACAATATTTGTTGCTTTCAAAAGCTGTATAAGGTGTATATATTCTTGGTTTTCTCTTAAAGGAAACTGTGTTTTCATTTTCTACTATTATTATAAGGGTTGCAAAAATACAATTTTATGATAATTTACCAATCTTATTGGTGAAAATTCAAGACAAATAAAAAGAAAAGCCTCCGTTTATATATTAAAACGAAGGCTTTTAGGATATAAATTATTATGATTATTTGGCTACTCTTTCAAGCCATTTAACCATAGACAACATTACCAACATAGAAGCTCCTGTAGCACATACAAACACTAACCAGCAAGCCCAAATAGGTACAGTTGTGTATAGTATTCCTCCTATAAACAGAAGTGCATTTCCTACAGCTGTTGCTGCTAACCAGAAGCCTTGCATCAATCCTTGTAAGTGAGGAGGTGATACTTTTGAAACAAATGAAAGTCCAAGAGGAGAAATAAATAATTCTGCAACTGTCAATATAAAGTATAATCCTATCATTACCCAAGGAGTAACTCTCATAGCTTGTAAAGATTCTGAACTCATTGAGCTAAGAGTTTCTTTTGCAGGAAGAGCTAAAGAAACAACCATGATAAATACATAAGCTAATGCAGCAATACCCATACCAATAGCTATCTTCATTGGTGTTGAAGGCTCCTTGCCTCTTTTCTTCAAAGAACCAAATAGCCACATAACAAGAGGAGTAAGAGTTACTACAAAGAATGGATTAACTGCTTGGAATATTTCAGCTCCTTTAATGCGCGTAAATCCTAAATCAATATCTATTACATCTAAGTTTACGTAGTCTCTAGCAAAATAAGTTAATGAATATCCATTTTGGTGGAAAGATAACCAGAAGAAAATAACAACTCCAAACACTGCAAATAGAGCATAAATACGTTGTTTGATTTCTTGAGCACTCATTTTAATTTCTTCTTTACTTATAACGTTTGCATCTTCTGAACCAATTTGTGCTTTTTTTGCAGGGTCTGGAAGTTTACTTTTATTTGCTAAATATATAACTAAAGAGATAAGCATTGCAAAGATAGCTGCCATAAATGCATATTGAAAACCTCTGTTAAATACTTCAAGGTATTCATTAACAAAAGAAGATAAATCAATTACTGCTGGCTTATTAATGTATGCAGCATTAGCATATTGATTAAGTAGGTTTAATGATTGTTCTGGCATCGCTTCTCCTTGTTTAATGAACTGATGACAAAGCTCAGGAAGTCCTGCATTATAATCAAAGTTATTTACTTTTAACCACCAGTTTCTAACTCCAATTGCTATCCATGGTGCAAAGAAACCTCCTATATTAATAAACATATAGAATATTTGGAAACCAGCGTCTCTTCTGTCAGAATATTCTTTATTGTCATACATTTGACCAACTATTGCTTGTAGGTTTCCTTTAAACAAACCATTACCAAAAGCAATTACCAACAAACCAAAACAAGTAAGACCTAAATACAATGCCATACTTGGAACAGGTGTAGGAGTTGGGATTGCAATTATTAAATAACCTACAGCCATCAGGATTAAACCTATTAGAATTATTCCTTTATAATTCTTTGTTTTATCTGCAATCAATCCACCTACCAATGCTAATAGATAAATAGAAGCATAGAAAGCAGAATAAACATATCCTGTTGTTGTTTCTGACAAACCAAACTTTGCAGAAATAAATAAAGTTAGAATTGCCATCATAATGTAGAACCCGAAACGTTCTCCCATATTGGCAAGAGCTGCAGGGATAAGCCCTTTTGGATGATTTTTAAACATAAATCTTCGTTTTTAAATTATTAATTATTTTAGTTTGAATTTTTAATTTTAACGTGCAAATATACTGCAACTTATTTAATTCACCCAATTTTAAGAAGTATTTTAATGAAATAATTTGTATTTTTGCTCAATATAAAGGAAGTAAGAAGAAAAAGAAAAATGAAGAAAGAATATACAGAAAGCGTAATTTTGGGCATTGACCCTGGTACTAATGTATTGGGCTATTCGGTGATTGAACAGAAAGGAAAAGAAATCACACTATTGGAAATGGACGTGTTGAGATTAGGGAAAATTGAAAATATGTCAACAAGGATGAAAGATTTATTTGATGCAATTGTTAGTATTATTGATAAGTATAAACCTGATATTTTATCTATTGAAGCTCCTTTCTTTGGTAAAAATGTCCAATCTATGCTTAAGCTGGGCAGGGCTCAAGGTATATGTATTGCTGCTGCTTTCTCAAGGAGTATTCCCTTTGTGGAATATTCTCCACGAAAGATTAAACAGTCAATAACAGGAAATGGTGCCTCCTCAAAAGAACAAGTGGCTCTTATGCTTCAAAGGATTGTACGTTTTCAAATGCCAAAATATCTTGACGCAACTGATGCTTTAGCAGTAGCAATATGCCATTTCCACTGCCAAAACAATCCTTTTCCAACTCCTCAAAAACAAAAAAAACAAAGCTCCAAATCGGCTTGGAGCTCATTTGTTGATAAGAATCCTGATAAGTTGATTTAATGTTTAGTCTTCTTTTCCTGCAAGAATTATTACTATCTCTCCTTTGATTGTCTTTTGCGAAAAATAAGTTTTTAACTCCAATAATGTTCCTCTTTGGGTCTCTTCATAAAACTTTGAAATCTCCCTACTTACCGATGCCTTACGCTCATGTCCAAAATATTGAATAAATAAATCAAGGGTTTTTAATAACCGAAAAGGCGATTCGTAGAATATCATAGTCCTTTCTTCATCCTGCAAACTCTCCATTCTGGTCTTCAAACCCTTCTTTTGAGGCAAGAAACCTTCAAAGGCAAACCTCTGCAAAGGTAAGCCTGAATTGACAAGAGCTGGAACAAATGCTGTTGCTCCTGCAAGTGTTTCAACATCCAAATCCTCCTTTACACACTCTCTGACTAAAAGAAATCCAGGGTCAGAAATACCAGGTGTGCCTGCATCAGAGATAAGTGCAAGTGTCCTGCCTGCCTTGATTTGCTCTATCATAAAAGGGAGTTTCTGATGCTCATTGTGAAGATGAAAGGATGTAAGTGGGGTTTTTATATCATAATGGAGCAAGAGTTGCCTGCTCTGACGCGTATCTTCACAGAGTATTAAATCTACTTCTTTCAATATACGAATTGCCCTTAGAGTCATATCTTCCAAGTTTCCAATGGGCGTAGGTACAAGATATAGCTTAGACATTATTAAAATTTTGAACTGTTAAATTCTAAAACCTATTATCTCTCTAACTTCCTTTATGGTCTTTTGTGCTGATAGTTTTGCCTTGTGCGAACCTTCGTAAATAACCTCTTTTAAGTAGGTTTCATTGCTCTCAAACTCTCTTACCTTTTCTCGCAAAGGGGAAACAAACGCTATCATATCTTGAGCCAATTGCTTCTTCATATCTCCATAACGTATGGTACATAAGGCATATTCTTTCTGAAAATACTCAAGAGTTTGAGGACTGGAAACAAGCTTCATTAACCCAAAAAGGTTCTCCATCTCAGGTGAAAGAGGACTATTTAGTTCCTTTGGACCAAGGTCTGTCTTTGCTCTTTTTATCTTTTTCTCTATGTCTTTATCTGAATCTACAAGGAATATAGCGTTGTTTCCACCCTCACTTTTGCCCATTTTACCACTACCATCTAAGCCTCCCACCTTCACCAATTCGCCTTCAAAATTATAGGCAACAGGCTCTGGGAAATACTCAACTCCATAGATTCTATTGAAACGAGATGCAAATTGACGTGTCATTTCCAAGTGTTGTTCCTGGTCTTTTCCTACTGGTACGTGAGTTGATTTGTGGATTAAGATGTCGGCAGCCATAAGAGTTGGATAGGTCAAAAGCCCCGCATTAACATTCTGAGGGTTCTTTCTAACCTTGTCCTTAAAGGAAGCTACCCTCTCCAATTCGCCCAAATAGGCATTCATATTCAAAAACATATACAGCTCACACACCTCACTTACAAGGCTCTGAAGGTATATTACAGACTTTTGAGGGTCCAATCCGCAGGCCAAATATTGAGCAATTATTGCCCTTACATTGGCACTTAAGTCTTTTGGATTGGGGTGAGTTGTGAGGGAATGATAGTCGGCTATAAAGAAATAACACTGAGCTTTATCCTGCAAGGATATAAAATTTCGCATAGCCCCAAAATAGTTTCCAAGGTGCAAATTGCCCGTTGGACGCATTCCGCTTAATATGATTTTATCCATCGTAAAAGTATTTTATAGGCTGCAAAGATAGTTTTTTTTCACAAACAAACAGGGTTTTTCAATCCTAAACTTTTAAACTTAGGCCTTCAAATTCTAAACTTCATATAATCAAAATACAAATATCGCACAATCAATATTTAAGACACAAGATAAGCATTATAGTAGAAACGCACCCTGCGAATCTATAGAAACGTATATAGCGAATCTATAGAAACGCACCCTACGAATCTATAGAAACGCATATAGCAAATCTATAGAAACGCACCCTGCGAATCTATAGAAACGCATATAGCAAATCTATAGTTTTGATTATATCATATATCTATACTTCAAACTTTATATCTATAATTTGAATATTTTTACAGAAAGTATATCGTAATAATAAAAGTTTTATATACCTTTGCAATATTGAAACTTAATTATAAATAAAATTTAATTTTAATATGTGTGGAATAGTAGGTTATATTGGTCATAAGGAAGCTTTTCCTATTTTGATAAAAGGGTTAAAGCGTTTGGAATACAGGGGTTATGATAGTGCTGGTGTTGCTCTTTTGAATAGCGAAAAGGAGCTTAATGTTTATAAAACCAAAGGAAAGGTTAGTCAATTGGAGGAGTTTTGCAGTGGTAAAGATACTTCTGGAGGTATTGGAATTGCTCACACTCGTTGGGCTACACACGGAGAACCTAATGATGTAAATGCCCATCCTCACTATTCCCAAACGGAGAATTTGGCTCTAATACATAATGGTATAATTGAGAATTATCTTAGTTTGAAACAGCTTTTAATTGAGAAAGGCTATAGCTTTAAGAGCGATACTGACACTGAGGTATTGGTACAGTTGATAGAGTATATTAAGAGTCATTATGAGTTAAATCTCTTTGAAGCTGTTAAGAGAAGTCTTAATTTGGTTGTTGGAGCCTATGCTATTGGAGTTATAGAAAGGGGAAATGCTGATTCTTTAGTTGCGGCTCGTAAGGGCAGTCCTTTAATTTTGGGGATAGGTGAAGGAGAATTTTATTTGGGCTCAGATGCCACTGCAATAATTGAATATACTTCAAATGTTATATACCTGAACGAAGAAGAGGTTGCTCTACTACGTATTGGCGAGAAGCCGATAATTCAGGATTTAAGGGATAAAGAAATAACTCACGAGGTAAAAAAGATAGAGCTTGCACTTGAAGATATTGAGAAGGGTGGCTATCCACACTTTATGTTAAAGGAAATACATGAGCAGCCTAAGAGTTTGGAGATGTGCATGAATGGCAGGCTAAACAAAGAGTTGCTTGAAATAAAGCTAAGTGGTATTATTGATAATGTTGAGCGTTTTCGTTCTGCTAAGAGGATTTTGATAACGGCATGTGGGACTTCATGGCATGCGGGACTTATAGGCAAGTATTTGATAGAGAAGTTTTGTCGCATTCCTGTAGAGGTTGAAGTGGCTTCGGAACTAAGATATAGATTTCCTGTAATTAATAATGATGATATACTAATCCCTATTTCGCAGTCTGGAGAAACAGCAGATACTTTAGCTGCAATTTCCCTTGCCAAGGAGCAAGGTGCCTTTATATATGGTATATGTAATGTTGTTGGTTCTTCAATAGCGAGGGCTACAGATAGTGGAACCTACACTCATGCTGGTCCCGAAATAGGAGTTGCTTCTACCAAAGCTTTTACTACGCAGGTTGTTGTCCTTACTATGATGGCACTAACACTTGGAAAAGAACTTGGCACAATTACATATGAGAGATATGAATCCATAGTATCGGAGCTATCTCAAATTACAGATAAAATAGAGAAAATCCTTAGTTTGGACAATGAGATAGAAAAGATTGCACCAGTATTTACTTATGCTCGCAACTTTATGTATCTTGGACGTGGGTATAATTATCCTGTAGCTTTAGAGGGCGCATTAAAGCTTAAGGAGATTTCATATATTCATGCTGAAGGGTACCCAGCTGCCGAAATGAAACACGGACCTATTGCTCTTATAGATGAAGAAATGCCTATAGTAGTTATAGCACCTAAGGTTAGAATATATGATAAGGTTTTAAGTAATGTTCAGGAAATTAAGGCTCGTAAGGGTAAAATTATTGCTATTGTTACTGAAGGAGACGTAGATGTTAAGAAGATGGCGGACTTTTGCATAGAGATACCTTCTACAGAAGAGTGTTTAACTCCTCTTTTAACTGTTATTCCTCTTCAACTTCTCTCCTATTATATTGCCTGTATAAAAGGCAGAGATGTTGACCAACCACGTAATTTGGCAAAAAGTGTAACAGTTGAATAAAGTAATTTATAATATATAGGAATGAATCTTTCAGAAAATGATATTAAGCAAATAGAGGCTCATGGATTAAGTGTTGATGAAGTTCAAACTCAACATATGAACTTCATAACAGGCTTTCCTTATGTTCAATTATCAGAAGCTGCAACCATTGGAAATGGGATTTTGAGACTTAGCGACAAAGAGAAAGAAGATGCAATACGTTATTACAAACAAAATAAAGAAAATTATTCTCTTCTCAAATTCGTCCCTTCCTCAGGAGCAGCTACCAGAATGTTTAAGGATTTATTTGAGTTTTCAGGGTTATATATGGGACTTGAATACACTCTAAAAGACTTTCCTGAGGCTAAGAAAACCATAGAAAATCTATCTAGGTTTGCCTTTTATGAGGAGCTTAAACAAAAATTCATCAATAACTCTGCTTCATTAGAGGAGTATTTAGACAGGGGTGATTATACTACAATTGTAAACTATATCCTTACCGATATAGGACTTAACTATGGTAAACTTCCCAAAGCATTAATTCTTTTTCATAAATATGAAGAGAACAAAGAAAGGAAATATCGCTATGCAATAGAAGAGCATTTTGTTGAAGCAGCCAACTATTGCAAAATGGAAAATAATAATATCAATATCCATTTCACCATTTCCATAGAACACAAAGAAGAGTTTGAAAGAGTCATAAAGGAGGTTCAGCCTTATTATGAGGAAGTTTTTGGCGTAAAATATAATATATCTTTCTCATTCCAAAAGCAAAGTACGGATACTATAGCTCTTAATATGGATAACACTTTAGCTTATGATAAAGACGGCAAAATTATATTTCGTCCATCAGGACATGGAGCTTTGATAGAGAATCTAAACGATATTCAAGGGGATATTATCTTTATTAAGAACATTGACAATGTTGCACACGACAGAATAAAATCTTCTACTTATCAATATAAAGAATTAATCGCAGGTATATTACTTCAAACACAAGAAAAGATATTTTCTGCACTTTCAGTCTTAGAAAAAGGAAGTTTATCCTCACAGGAAGTAGTTGATATAATTGAATTAACTAATAGTTTAGGTATTGGATTAAGCTCTGAAGAAAAGAGTAAAGAAAAGAATAATGATATTCTAAACCTGCTTTTCAACAAATTGAATCGTCCTATTAGGGTTTGTGCAATGGTTAAGAATGAGGGAGAACCTGGAGGTGGACCATTTTGGATTGAAAGAAATGGAGTGCGAAGTTTGCAGATTGTAGAGAAGGCAGAAGTTGATTTATTAGATGAAAATCAAAAAGAAATCTTTTCTAAAGCTACTCATTTCAATCCTGTAGATTTGGTTTGTGGAGTAAAAGACTTTAGGGGTAATAATTTCAACTTAAACAATTACGTTGACAAAACTGCAGGTTTTATTTCTACAAAGTCAAATAATGGAGAATTAATAAAAGCTCAAGAAAAACCTGGATTGTGGAATGGAGCTATGGCAGACTGGATTACAATATTTGTTGAAGTACCTCTTGAAACCTTTACTCCAGTTAAGACAATTAATGATTTACTTAGAGCAGAACATCAAGAAAAATAATTAAAAAAACTTAAAAAACTACATTTTTACACAATAAAACTTCTTTAACTTAGTTTTTTTCTTATCTTTGCAGATTGTAAAATACACTTAAAACAAAATTAACAACAAATGACTTATAAATCAAAATTCGTTCTATCAATCATAACCCTGTTTATGTTACCTATTTTTGTTATGGCTCAACTGCCAAACAAAGACGGAATACATGAAAGAGGAATGATGAAAAATAGGACTAACGTAGATAAAGAAAGTTCAGAATATCAAATTGGAATTATTAAAGACACTACACGTTTTCGCAAATCGTTAATGAAATTTGTAAACACTAATCTTGCTTATGACGACGATGCTGCAGAAACAGAAGAAGACATACTAAATGAAGCTTTACCTACCAATACTTCTATTCATCGCAAGAAAACAGACTTCTCTAATCTTATAGACCCTATAATTATTCCTCTTGTTGACAATAAAGCTAAGCAATTTTATTCTTTTCCTTGCGAAGGAGTTAAAGTAACTTCTCGCTTTGGTCCTAGAAGAAGACGCTATCACTATGGTATTGACTTAGGCTTAAGAATAGGAGAACCTATTAAATCTATGTTTGATGGTAGAGTTAGGGTTGCCAAAAGAGCAGGAGCTTATGGAAACTTAGTTGTTATTGAACATGACAATGAATTAGAAACTTATTATGCTCACCTTTCAAAGATAAATGTTGAGGTTGGAGAAAGAATAAAAGCAGGTGAAGTTTTAGGATTAGGAGGAAATACAGGACGTTCAACAGGACCTCATCTTCATCTTGAAATACGCTATCAAGGAGCTGCAATTAACCCAGAAGATGTTATAGACTTTAATAACTACGCATTATTAAGTAATGAATTGTCTCTTACTAAGGATAATTTCCGCCACCATTCAGTTAAGAAAAGCACTAATTTAGCTAAAAACAAAACCTCTTCAAAAAGTAGCAAATACACAAAAGTACGAAAAGGAGAAACCTTATCAACTATTGCAAAACGTCATGGTACAACCGTTAGCAAACTTGCAAAGCTAAATAATATTAAAGGCTCAAAGATTAAAGCCGGTCAAACACTTAGAGTTAGATAAATCCAATAAACACACTAATCAAAAGGGAGTTCAAATGAGCTTCCTTTTTTGTTTTACTAAAGCTACCGCAAAATAAAAATTATCTCCTAGAAAAAATAAATTATCTAGGAGATAATTTTATTTATCCGCCGTCTTTTTTGAAAAAGAAGAAGCTTATTAAGATGTTACCTTTTCAGTAGAGTTCTTTTCAGTTTAAACAGATTATGCGAGGAAAAGATACGATGAACTTGATGCGAGGTAGTACACTTGAATACGCTACAACCCCCGCCATTACTTATACACAATGTTAGCGGTTGTGCATTTATGTC
>CAYFWD010000057.1:10090-12889 GCA_964346795.1 uncultured Bacteroidaceae bacterium | reverse complement strand
ATTCATTCAATGCAGTTTGATGTAAGAGTTAGAGAAAGCATTATTATGAATTATGTTTTCAAGTATTATTTTAATGCAAAAACATTAAGTACAAGTACCTATTCTCCAAAAGCAAATACAGAAGGTGGTGATATTCTTATTGCTAATGATAATACTATTCTTTTGGGACATGGAATAAGAAGTAATAAAAAAGGTATTAATTTCTTAATTGACTACTATTCTAAAATCAAACCTGAATTTAATATTCTTATTCAAAACCTCCCTCACTCTCCTGAGTCTTTTATTCACTTGGATATGGTGTTCACATTTTTAGGCAAGGATAAATGTATGGTTTATGAGCCTTTGATTATGAGTAATAAGGATGGCTTTGAAGTAACTCATATTAAGATAGACAATGGAAAGGTTTCTCATCATGAAAAACCTAATTTCATGACAGGGTTAAAGGATTTGGGCTTTGACCTTGAACCTATTAAGTGTGGAGGAAACGATAGGCTTTATCAAGATAGGGAACAATGGCACTCTGGTGCTAATTTCTTCTGTTTGGGAGAAGGAAAAATTATTGGTTATTCAAGAAACACTAATACAATAAATGCGTTAGATAAGGCAGGTTTTTCTGTCTTAAGGGCAGAGGATGTTTGTAATGATAAGGTTAATATGAATGATTACGAACGTTTTGTTGTTACTATTGATGCTGCTGAATTGCCTCGTGGTGGTGGTGGTGCAAGATGTATGACTATGCCTATTAAGCGTTCAAAGGTTGATTGGTAGGATTGATAAAAAAAGAGAGTACAAAAATAAATAATAATAGAAATAATAAACTTGGAATAGATGAAAAAGTATTCATTAATTAATAATATTTTAGGCTGGGCAGTTTTCTTAATTGCAAGTATAGTTTATTTGATGACTGCAGAGCCTACTGCCTCTTGGTGGGATTGTGGAGAATATATAGCAACTGCTTACAAGCTTCAAGTTGGACACCCTCCTGGAGCACCAACCTTCCAGCTCTTTGGTAGAATATTCTCTCTCTTTGCAGGTGGAGATGTTACAAAGGTAGCATATATGGTTAATGCTATGAGTGCTATTTGTAGTGGATTAACTATTTTAATGCTATTTTGGACTATTACCATGCTTGCAAAAAAACTTATTGCAAAGACTCAAGAGATTACAACTGCTCAAATGATTGCAATATTTGGAAGTGGTGTTGTTGGAGCTTTGGCTTATACTTTTTCTGATACTTTCTGGTATTCAGCAGTTGAAGGCGAGGTTTACGCTATGAGTTCTTTCTTTACCGCCTTAGTTTTTTGGATTATCCTTAAATGGGAAGCACAGGCTGATGATAGTCATAATCTGCGTTGGATTATTCTAATAGCCTTCCTTATCGGAATATCAATTGGAGTCCACTTGCTTAACTTACTTGCTATTCCTGCAATGGCTTATGTGTTCTACTTTAAGAAATATCCAAACCCAACAAAGAAGGGTGTTATATTGGCAGGTATTATATCTATATTAATGGTTGCCGTTATCCTTTATTTTGTTGTTCCAATGATTGTTTCTTTAGCAGGAAAATTTGAAATATTCTTTGTTAACTCAATTGGATTACCTTTCAACTCTGGTACAATAATCTATTTTGTTCTTATTATTGGACTTATTGCTTGGGGATTAAAATACTCCAAAGACAGGGTTAAACCTTTATTAAACACCGTTATTCTTTCCTTGCTTTTCCTTTTAATTGGATATTCAACCTTCTTTATTTTGGTTATAAGAGCTAATGCAAATACTCCTATTAATGAAAATGCTCCAAAAGATGCTGTTGCTCTACTTACCTATCTTAACCGTGAACAATATGGCTCTACCCCTATTTTCTATGGTCAATACTACACAGCACAACCTATAAACTACAAAACCACAACAAAGTACACCAAAGATAAGGCTGCTAAGAAATACATCAAAGAAAACTCAAATGTGGAATATGAGTTTGCTCCAGAAGATAATACTTTCTTTCCAAGAATGTATTCTGCTCAAGAGGAGAAACATATTCAGTTTTATAAGTATTGGGGAGGTATAAATGGAGATAGAAAACCTACCTTTGCCGAAAACCTTCGCTATTTCTTCCGCTATCAAGTCAATCATATGTATTGGCGTTATTTTATGTGGAATTTTGCAGGAAGACAAAACGATATTCAAAGCTTTGGAGTAAATCATTCTAATTTTGACCCTGAGTCCAATGGAACAAAAGATTTATTGAATGGTAACTGGATTTCTGGTATTAAGTTTATTGACCAAATGCGTCTCGGACCACAATCTAATCTTCCAAAAGAAATGGCTAATAATGCTGGAAGAAATACTTTATTCTTCTTGCCATTACTATTAGGTATTGCAGGATTGATATATCAGTTCCAAAAAGACAAGAAAGATGCCTTTGTTGTATTCTTATTATTCTTTATGACAGGGTTGGCAATTGTTATATACCTAAATCAACATCCTACCCAACCAAGAGAAAGAGATTATGCTTATGCTGGTTCTTTTTATGCTTTTGCTATTTGGATAGGATTGGGAGTTTATGGTATTTACGATTGGCTAAGAAAGGTTAAGATTCCTGAAAATATTAAAGCAATTTCTGTTTCTGTAATTTGTCTATTGGCAGTACCTGTATTGATGGCATCTCAAGAGTGGGACGACCATGATAGAAGTGGAAGATATATAGCAAGAGAATTTGCAAGAAACTATTTAGAAAGCTGTGAGAAAGATGCTGTTTTAATAACCTTTGGAGATAATGACACCTTCCCTCTTTGGTATATT
>CAYFWD010000057.1:503-10080 GCA_964346795.1 uncultured Bacteroidaceae bacterium | reverse complement strand
AAGGAGTACGTCCAGATATAAGAATACTTAACTTTACTCTTTCTGGAATGCACTGGTATATTGAACAACTTTATAATAAGGTTTACGACTCAGAAAAGATTCCTTTCACTCTTCCAAAAGAATATTATAGAATGGGATTAAACTCAACATTAATATATCCTGAAAATGATGAAGTGGTAGAACTTAAAGATGCATTAAAACGACTAACCACAGACCCTAACACAACTACTTTTTCACAAGCTGGAGACTCCATTAAGGTTATTCTTTCCAATAATTTCAAAATAACTTCAGGAGAAGATGTAATGACATTCTCTATTCCTATTGACCCAAGACAAGGAAAGCAAATAGTTCGTAATGAATTAATGTTATTGGATATTTTAGCTACTAATGCCTTTAAGCGTCCTATCTATACAATGAGTCCTTCTTATTTTACTAAGCTAATTCCAGAAATTAATAATTATATTCAACAGGAAGGATTGGTTTATAGAATAACTCCTAAACCAGCAGAAAATAATATAGCTTTAGAAAAGACTTATAACCTATTTACTAACAAATTCCAATGGGGAGGAATTAAAGACCCTAACACCTATTTAGAAGATGCTGTTACCATAAACAATTCAAGAAATATGCGTCAGCAACACATGTTTATAGCACGACACTATACCCAAAAAGGACAAAAGGATAAGGCTATTAAGGTTTTAGATAAGGCTCTTGTAGAATTTCCTGCTTCAAAGATTTATTTTGACAGATATGATATGCAGTTTGCAGAACAATATTGTGCTAATGGAGAATTGAAGAAGGGAGAAGATATGCTTAATCAAATTGCTGATTTATATATTAACGATATTAAATACTATAATAGATTTACAGGAAGAAAAGCAAAAAGTGTTGCTTCTGTAAAAAATGAAGCTCTACAATATCTTGCTATGGTATATTCTTTGGCAGAGACTTATAATCTCCCTAATATTATAGCAAAAATAAAAACTATTCCTGAAATACAATCACTCTTAGGAGTTCAACAATTGCAACAAGAATATAATGATTTGATTTCTATTGTTAATTCAGCAGCACAATTGGCTCGTTCTGGAAATAAAGATTTGGCAACAAGTCAGTTTCTTGAAGTATTTGAGCCTTTGGAAAAAATCTTAAACTCTCAATCACAAGAGCTGTTTAGTCGTGGTGCGGAATTATTAATGTTTGTGTATTCTAATGCAGTGAGCTATCAATTAAAAACTATTGAAGAAAAAATAAATGCTAACCCTACTTTTAAGCAAGTAATTGAGGAATATGCACGCCAACAACAAGCTCAAATGCAGGCTCAAGGACAACAAGGACAATCAAACGTTAATATTCCAGGAGTAAACTTATAAAAAAACAACTTATAATGAATATTGAAGTTCTAAAATCAAAGATTCATCGTGCTGTAGTAACACGAGCAAACCTTAATTATATTGGAAGTATCACAATAGATGAGGATTTGATGGATGCAGCCAATTTGATTGAAAACGAAAGAGTATATATTTTTGACATAAATAACGGAGAACGATTTGACACCTATGTAATAAAAGGAGAAAGAGGTTCTGGGGAAATAGGAATAAATGGTGCAGCATCAAGAAAGGTTCAAGTAGGAGATTTAGTGATAATTGTTTCTTATGCTACAATGGATTTTGAAGAGGCAAAGACTCATAAACCAACTGTAATATTCCCTCAAGAAAATAAGCTCCTATAAAGAATAGTTCTCTTTTTACTAATTAAAATATGATTATTAGCTTAAATAATATATGAAACGAATAATAAGACTAATAATCTTTCTTGCAATAGGCTTAGGCTTTATTTGGTGGTTTGTATCAAAACTATCCAAAGAAGAAATAGACCAATTATTTGCATCTTTTTCTAATGCAAATTATTTTTGGTTCTTTATGGCTCTATTAGTTAATGTATTAAGTGGAGTAATAAGAGCGTTTCGCTGGCAACAGCTTATTAGGCCAATGGGCTATAATCCAAAACTTACGCCTACTTTCTTAGCTGTTATGTCGGGCTATTTAACTAACTTGGCTGTTCCTCGTTTGGGAGAAATTGTTCGTTGTGGTCTTTTGGGAAGAAATCAAAAAATTCCATTTGAAAAAACAATGGGTACAGTGATTATTGAAAGAACTGTTGACGCAATATGCTTTGGACTATTTTTCTTAATGGCTTTAATGATTGAGTTTAACTATATAAAAGACTATATCTACAACAACTTTAACGATACTATAAACTTCTCCAACCTTAAAGAAATCCTTATTTATGGATTTATACTCCTTTTAATTATTGCTTTTATTCTTTTCCTTTTTAGAAAGAAATTAAGAGAAATAAAGCTTTATAAGAAGATAGCCGAGTTTTTCTCTGGATTTATGGAAGGAATAAAGTCTGTTTTCAAACTTAAGAATCCCCTGCTCTTTATTTTTAACTCACTTTTTATTTGGTTTCTTTGGATACTTGGAACATATATAATATTCTTTTGTTTTAAAGAAACATCTCATCTTACTTTCAATACAGCTTTTGTAACCACTGTCTTAGGAGCCATTGGACCAGTAGTAACACCTGGAGGAATAGGTATATTCCCTGCCATAATTGCTCAAACTCTTGTAATGTATGGAGTATTAAGAGCTGTTGGTTATGCTGCAGGTTGGTTACTTTGGATAGTATCACAAATAGGAATTTTGATTATTGGATTAATAGGATTTATTTATTTTTCTAAAGATAAAAAAACAAATGAAGGAGTTAGAAAAAATATATAATAAGATTTGTACCATTGAAGAGGTTAAAGAAAAGATTGAATTGTGGAGGAAAGAAAACAAGAAAATTGTTTTTACAAATGGATGTTTTGATATTATACACCAAGGACATATTGACTATTTATCAAAAGCTAAAGACCTTGGAAACATATTAATAATTGGCTTAAACACTGATGCTTCTGTTAGAAATATTAAAGGAAAAACACGACCAATTCAAGATGAAAAATCAAGAGCAATTATCTTAGCATCAATGCAATTTGTAGATGCAATTGTTTTCTTTTCTGACTCAACCCCCTATTCCTTAATAAAAGCAGTTCAACCAGATATTTTAGTTAAGGGAGCTGACTATAAGAAAGAAGATATTGTTGGCTATGATATAGTAAGCCAAAGAGGAGGAGAAATAATTACAATAGAGTTTTTAGAAGGCTATTCCACAAGCAATATTGAAAGAAAAATCAAAAACGAAGATTAAAATATATCTCTTTCGTTTAAAGCTTTCTGATATTTGCGAGCGTTATTGTAGTGTTCTTTTATATCTGCTGAAAAATTATGATTGCCTGAAAAGTCTTCCTTTGCACAAAAGAAAAGATAATTATGCTTGGAGTAATTGAGAACTGCATCTATGGAACTTATGCTTGGAATACAGATTGGATTAGGTGGAAGTCCTACCCTTCTATAGGTATTGAAAGGAGAATCAACTCCCAACATCTTTCCCCCTACTCGTCTTATTGTAAAATCATTTAAAGCATATCTTATTGTTGGGTCTGCTTGCAAAGGCATATTTATCTTTAGGCGATTTATGTAAACTCCTGCTATTATTGGCTTTTCAGCCTCTTTATTAGTCTCCTCTTCTACAATACTTGCAATTGTCATAACTTCAACCTTGTTATATCCAATCTCTTTAAGCTTTGCAAGACGGGTTTTCCAAAAAACTTCTTGCTCTTTGTTCATTCTATTAAAAAAGTCTTCAACTGTAATATCCCAATATACCTCATAAGTGTTAGGAATAAAAAGCGTTAGAGATGTTGAAGAGTCTAATCCATATTGTTTAAGGAAAGCATTATCATTAAGTTTGGAAAGTAAGTCTTCCTTTGAAAAAGCTAATTCCTTATCAATTTTTTCTGCAAACTCAGCTTTTGTTCTTGACTTCCCAATCACAAGTCTCAAAGGTGTTTGACGTCCTTTTGCAAGCATATTAACCATACACCCAACACTCATTCCATCTCTTATTTCATATCGTCCTGAATGTGCCTTATCGTATCTTAAAAGAAAGGAGTATGCTTTGAAAACAAAGGAATTAAATACAATATCCTTATTTTTTATATTCTCAATAATATCTTGTTTTGTAGAGTTTGGATAAACGTAGATATAGATTTTTTCTTCTGGCGTACTGACTTTAGCAACAAAGAAATAGGAGGTGAAAAGCAGAGTGGTAGCAATAATTATTATTAAAGGAATTATCCATCCAATATTTTTTTTTAAGTAACTCATAAAAGAAAGCTAAGTGTTATAGAAAGATGATTATTTATGTTTGTTTGATAACTTCTTTTGAAAGACATAGACATCTAAAAACTGGTTTCCTTTTCTAACCCAATCTTTCAAAATGGCGGTTTGACGATAGTCAGCCTTATAGAAAAGACTGATACTTGCAGAGTTGTCTTGCGAAACATGAGCAAAAATCTGATTAAGATTAAGTATTTCAAGGGCATAGTTTTCTATCCAAAACAAAGCATTGAGGGCAATACGTCTTCTTCTATATTTACCATCTTCAATAAATATACCCACCCCTGCTCTTAAATGCTGTGGCTCTAAGTCAAATAAATCCACACAACCCACCGTCTCAACAACTCCATTATCTTCCACATCAATCATAAAACGAATTTGTTTTGAAGAATAAACATCCTCATTCTGTGTTGTTTTAACATATTGCTCAACGGCATAATGCGAGAATGGAGCTCTTGTAGCACTAACTCCCCAAAGCTCATAGGTGTTTTCCCAACGATAAATTAAATCGGCATCACTAATCTCAACTGCCCTTAATCGCAAATTCATACTACAAAGATACAATTTTTCTACAACACCATATATAATAGAGTAAAAACAAGAAAGTATATAAGGCAAGAAACAATACTTTAAACCATTTAAACAAGGAGTAAAACAAATAAAACCTTATTCTAATCTAATATAATGGCATTATTCTAAATTTTTACGAAGATTAAATTCATTAAAGCTTCTATTTTTATTATTAGAATGAAGAAAAATTATTTCTCAATATTTTTACTGCTTATTATCTTGGCAGAAAGTAATAATATAAGTATCTTTGCAAAAATTTAAATCTTATTATTAATATATAATTACAAAACAAAATGATTAGAAAATTAGAACAAATAATTGAGGCTGTACAACAAAAAGGAAAGAAAAGATTAGTTGCAGCTTATGCTAACGATTCTCACACAATTGGAGCTACATCTATGGCTATTGACTTGGGAATTATTGAAGCAACATTGGTTGGAGATATCCCAACAATTAAGAAAGTATGTCAAGAAGAAGGTATTGATGTAAATAAGTATAAATTAGTTCAAGAAGCTAACGAGCAAGCAGCTGCTAATTTGGCTGTTAAGCTTATTAATGATGGAGAAGGCGATTTCTTAATGAAAGGTCTTTGCACAACAGATAAATATATGCGTGCTATTCTTAATAAAGAAACTGGTTTAATGCCTGGTGGTAAGCCTGTATTATCTCACGTTGCAGTTTTTGAAGTGCCGACATATCATAAACTACTTATCTGTTCTGACGTTGCTGTTATCCCTGCACCTGAATTTAATCAAAAAGTAGCTATAACAAACTATGTTATCAATACTGCAAAAGTTCTTCAAATTGACACTCCAAAAGTTGCTTTAATTGCTGCTACAGAACAAGTTTCTGTTGGAATGCCTGCATGCGTTGATGCTGCTGTTATTACTGCAATGGGAAATAGAGGTCAAATTAAGGGAGCTATTATTGATGGCCCATTAGCTATGGACGTTGCTATTGATAAAGAAAGTGTTCAAATCAAGAAACTAAAGGGCGAAGTTGCTGGAGATGCTGACTGCTTAGTATTCCCTAACATTGAATCAGGTAATGTTTTCTACAAAACAGCTACCAAATTTGCAGGAGCAGAGCTTGCAGCAATGGTTGTTGGAGCAAAGGTTCCATGCGTTTTATCATCAAGAGGCGACTCAACCAAAACAAAGATGTATTCAATAGCTCTTGCAGCTCTATCTTGCAAGTAAGTAATAGAAAATACAATTAATAATAAAAAAGCTTTAAGACTTATGTTTTAAAGCTTTTTTTGTTGATGCCAATAAATTATGTATCTTTGTACTTATTCAAAAACAATTAAAAAAATGAAGTTTGTTTATAAGAAATTTCTAATACCTATTGGAAGATTTGTATTAATAATCATTCCATTAATAGTTTCTATTCTTACATACTCACAAGAAAATATTAAAGGTAGGATTTTTGAATATGATAATAACACGAATATTTTTCTAAGTGGAGTTAAAGTTTATAGTGTTTTTGATACCATTACTACTTTTTCAGATTCATTAGGATATTTTGAAATAACAATACCTTCTAAAATAAACAAAAATATTCCTAAACCTTTTATTAGAAAAATAGAGAAAAAAGGTTATGTCATTATGAGTGAGATTGAAAAAAACTCGGAGAACTTAGAGGTTTTAATGTGTAAGGAAGAGACATATTATTCTCTATTTAATAAGTTTATAAAGATAGGGCTAAAAAACTATGAATCAAATAATAAACCAAAACTTAATGAATATAAATTACAAAAAGAAAGAAATCAAATCTCTTCTTCAAAATATAATGAATATTTAAAAACTTATTATAATGATGAGTTATCTTATAGGAAAACTCTTAATAGTACATCTCAATACTTCGCAAGAATAAATAAAAATAACTTTGATAGTATTATTAAATATTCTATTTCTTTAATATTAAGCAATAAAATACAAGATGCAATTGATTTATGTTCTAAACAAAACTACACTCAACAATACATTGAGCAATACGAAAAAGACAAAAAAGAATACATTAAAAAACATATTGATTTTGAAATAAATCTATTAAAGTTTTCTTCATTAATTGATAAAACAGAAAAGATTGGAAACATATACTATAAGTTAGCAATTTACAACATAGAGAATATTCCTATCCTTATGGAATATGCTAATTTTCTTTACCAAGAAAAAAACTTTGATAAGTCAGAAATTTGGTATAATCAAATTCTAAAACGAAACACTTCTCCTTTTATATCTGCAAACATCAATAATATTCTTGGAAGTATTTACTTTATAAAAGAAGATTATTCAAAAGCAGAAGAATTATATTATAGTGCAATAGAAACTTATGATTCAATTATTTCTAAAGATTATTATTCATATTCTCCAAGTAAAGCCGAAGCTCTTATTAATCTTGCTATTTTATATAAATCAACACGTAATTTTAATGAAGCCTTAACTCCTTTTAATGAAGCTTTAGAAATAAATAAAGTATTTTCTTCTCTATATCCTGATAAATATCTTTCTTCTTATGCTATAAACTTAATGAATTTAGCCTCTTTGCATAATGAGTTAAAAAACGATTCTATCGCTATTGATTATTATTTAGAAACTATAACGCTATTTGATAGTTTAAATCAATTAAAACAAGGAGAATATAAATCCTATCAGGCAACTTCTTTAAATAACTTGGGTCTTATATACTATAAAAACCAAAGATATCAAGAAGCAATAGAGGCAATGAATGCTTCCTGTATTTTATTTGAAGAATTATCAATTGATTTCCCAATGCAATATATCCTGCAACTTGCTACCATTAAAATTAATATAGCCTCTATAAGCAAAGAAACTCTAAATCACACTAAAGCTGAAAAATTATATTTAGATGTTATAGATATTTATTATAGTTTAGGAGATTTTAACCTAACAGAAAACCTTTCTCAAATAAGTTATATTCAAAATCTTTTAGGTTTACTTTATTCAAGCGTAGGAGAATATGAAAAATCTAAAAACATACTAAAAGAAGCTTTGATAATAAGAAAGAAACTTGCAGAAGATGATATAGATAATAACTTAGCAAAGGTTGCAGAAATACAAAATAATCTTGGAGGAGTTTATGAATATACAGAAAACTATAACAAAGCTATTGAAATGTATAACCTTTCAATAGAAATATATGATATCTTAGCAAAGAATGGTTATTATTTTTCAGAGAAGAAGGAAGAAATACAAGAAAACATTAAAAGATTAAATCAAAGATATAATAAAGAACATTAAAACTCTTAATAAGAAAAAACAATATGGATAATTGGGCTAATGAATTGCCTTTTATGGCTATTACAGTATCGGATAAGGACGGAAAGATTATTGAAATGAATGAAAGAAGCGTTATGACTTTCCAAGCCTCAGGAGGAAGAGAACTTATTGGCAAAGACTTAATGAACTGCCACCCTCAAAGAGCAAGAGATATAATAAAAGAGATGATGACAAGTCCTAAAACCAATGCTTACACAATAGAAAAACAAGGACTAAAGAAACTAATATATCAAACACCTTGGTATGAAAACGGAGAATTTGGAGGCTTGGTAGAATTTTCAATAGTTATTCCAAACGATATGCCTCACTACGTTAGAGGATAAGAAAACAAAACTATTCCCTTTTTGAGAAAGCTCTTGTTTCTGAAAAAGAATTTGTACTTACTCTTGCTTCATAACTTCCCCTTGGAAGAACAGAATAATCATAAACTATTTGAAATCTATCTGCTTTAGGATAAACTGTTTTTGAAACAACTTCTTTAGTTTTCCTGTTCTTAATTTCCAAAACCAACTCCTCCTCTATTCCATCTTTCAAAAACACTACAAAGGTATAAGTCTTAGCTTTAGTATCTGGAACTTTAATTAGCTTTGACACAAAGTGTATTAACCATTTAGGATTATTATTTACATTAAATTCACAATCAATCTTACAACCAAAATCTGGTTCAAATGCATCTAATAGTTTTGTTTTATCTTCATTATATATATAAACATAACCATTTCCCTGCTCTCTATTTGCCCACCATGATAGTCCATCACAATCAGAATCTGTAAATAATAATTTATATCTTCCCTCTTTAAGTTCTATGGTTTCGTTGTACTCTTTATTATTTTCAAGTTGAGTTCTTTCATATACCTTATTATTAGTTTTAGTATTTATTATGTAGGCCTTATTACTTGAAGCATCATTATTTGTTTTGTATGTAAGTGTAAATTTTTGAGGTAAATAATTTGGGAGTGATTGTTCTTCAGGAAATATTCCAACAGAAATCTTTTTATTTGAATTGATAAAGAAAATATCGTGAGAAACGTGATAACCTGGTTGTTCTATTTGTGGAGTTTTATAATATTCAAAATCAATATCCACTTTTGCTTTCTTCCCTTTAATATATGGAGTCAAGTCGTAAATATATTCATTAACCACAGTTCCTGGACACCAACCAGCACGATTATATATCCAAGTTCCTCCCTGAGGTTGAATTGGATTGCATCCACAATCATCTTTCCATATTGCTTGTTTTGCTATATTTATTCCATTAACTTTATAATAAAACTCCTTTTTCAAAAACTCAGCAGCAGCATTGGTTGAATCTCCCCCATGACCTGAAATCATAACTCTTGCATATACTTTCTTTGTTCCCTTTGGAAGAGTAATTTCTTTTGGAGTAACAAAATCATCAATTGGCTTTTCAATATTACCATAAGG
>CAYFWD010000057.1:0-493 GCA_964346795.1 uncultured Bacteroidaceae bacterium | reverse complement strand
TAATAGTTTCGTTCTCATATCTCTCATTAAGATAAAAATCGAAATCTGTTGTAGCCAAAAAACCATCTTGATAACCTTCATAAACTACTACAATTTCAATACTATCTTTCATTAAAGGCAAATAATTTGATATATCCCAATACCAATTAGGGCTCCAAGTCTTTGCATTATCTCCTTGATTATATGCACCACTATATGGAGTTATCATTCTGCCTAATTGATAGTTTACAGTATCTCCTTTATCAGTATTACGAAGTAAAACACTAATTGAATAGTCCCAATCACTACAACCTCCATCAGGACAATTCAAAGTCAAGCAAAGAGCTATATGATATATATTTTTATTCTTAACTGGAAATAAAACTTTTTGAGAATACTCTCCTTTGGTTTTTAGATGTGTTCTGTCATGAACTCTGACCTTAAAATTACTAAATTGTGCAAAAGATGAAAACGATAATAAAAGCAAGAAATAAAGTAAATAATGTTTCATTTT
>CAYFWD010000056.1:6627-13158 GCA_964346795.1 uncultured Bacteroidaceae bacterium | reverse complement strand
AAGGATTTTATTCTTTTTGCTCTTGTTACTATTCTATTCCATTTTATTTATTGGGAAACCAAAATGAACACATGGCTATTTGGTGTTTTCACAAAAGATATTTATGATTATTTTACTCTTATTGCTTTAAAAGGTACTGCTTTTCTATCAAAGCTTTTCTATACTGAGAATTTTCAAGTCGTTTCATCTTCTCTTAGATTTTTTAACCTGAGTGATAATTCTACCATTTGTATTATGGAGGTTAATAATGCTTGTTCAGGGATTAAGCAAATTCTTCAACTGTTAATGATTGTTTTGTTTTTATCTGGAAAATTATGGAAGAGGGTGATTTATTTTCTGTGTTCAAGTATTGTTGTAATTATATTTAATATTATTAGAATATTCGGATTAACGGGTGTTCTTCTTTATTATCCCAACAATTATCAATTTATTCACGACTGGATAGGAAGACCTTTTCATTATGTTATAATATTTCTTATTTGGGTTGTTTGGATAGAGTTTTTTGCTTATCAAAAAAGGCTGAACTAATTTCTTAGTCAGCCTTTAGGATTTCGCTTTTATTGAAACTATAACTTAGTCCATTGCTTCAAAATCTTCTTTAGATGCTCCACATAAAGGGCACACCCAATCTTCAGGAAGTTCGTTAAATGGAGTTCCTGGATTAATTCCATTGTCAGGATCACCTACTGCTGGATCATAAACGTATCCACAAGGAAGGCATTCAAATTTTCTGTTTTCCATAGTTTTTTAATTTATTTTTGTTTGGCAAAGAAACAAACTTTTCTTGGAAGTAACAAATAAAAAATAAAAAAATGAGTTTTTCTTGAAAAAAATGCAGAAATATTTGGTAGTAATGATTTTTTTTGTACTTTTGCACTCCCAAAATGAGATAACGACTCCTTAAAATGTTGTTTTATTCTTGGTTCTTCGTAGAGTAATTGGGTTGGACATTTTAGGAGTGAAATTCAAATAAAACCAAGTGGCTATGGTGGCTTTTGAACGTTTAGTTTTGGGTTTTTTCACAAAGTTAAATAAGAAAAATACATATTTTTCTATTTGTTTTTGTGTGAATGAAATAATAGTATTACCTTTGCAACCCAATTTTAGCAAGGAAACATTAAAAAAACGATATATTAATTTGTAAATTAAGATATGCCAACAATTCAACAATTAGTTCGTAAAGGACGTCAAAGTATGGAATACAAGAGTAAATCTCCTGCATTAGATTCTTGTCCTCAACGTAGAGGAGTTTGTACGAGAGTTTACACTACTACTCCAAAAAAACCGAATTCAGCAATGAGAAAAGTTGCGAGAGTTCGTTTAACTAACCAAAAGGAAGTTAATGCTTACATACCAGGTGAAGGACATAATCTTCAAGAACACTCTATAGTAATGATTAGAGGCGGTAGGGTAAAAGACCTTCCAGGTGTTCGTTATCATATTGTTCGTGGAGCTTTAGATACTGCTGGAGTTGATGGAAGAAAACAAAGACGTTCAAAATACGGTGCTAAACGCCCAAAGGCAACAAAATAATTTAATTAAAATAATACATTAATAATATAGCTTTACCATAGTATGAGAAAAGCAAAACCAAAAAAAAGGATTATCCTTCCAGATCCAAAGTATAATGAAATTTTGGTAACAAAATTCGTTAACAATATTATGCTGAAAGGTAAAAAAACAATAGCTTATAATATTTTTTATGATGCAATTGATATTGTAAGTGAAAGAACAAAGGAAGATGGTTTAGAGATTTGGAAAAAGGCATTAGCTAATGTTACTCCAAATGTAGAGGTACGTTCTCGTAGGATTGGAGGTGCAACTTTCCAAATTCCTTCAGAAATTCGTCCAGACAGAAAGCAATCAATGGGAATGAAGAGTTTGATTGGATTTGCAAGAAAGAGAAATGAGAAATCTATGGCTCTTTGTTTGGCGAGTGAAATTATTGCAGCTTCAAAAGAAGAAGGAGCAGCATTTAAAAGAAAAGAAGATATTCACAGAATGGCAGAAGCTAATAAGGCTTTCTCTCATTTTAGGTTCTAAATATATAGGAGATAGATGGCAGACTTAAAATATACAAGGAATATTGGGATTATGGCTCATATTGACGCCGGTAAAACTACAACTACCGAGCGTATCTTGTATTTTACAGGAAAGAACCATAAGTTAGGGGAGACACATGAGGGTTCTGCTACTATGGACTGGATGGCTCAAGAACAAGAGAGAGGGATAACTATTACTTCAGCAGCAACAACAGTATTTTGGAATTACAATAATAATCAATATAAGATTAATATTATTGACACTCCAGGTCACGTAGACTTTACTGTTGAAGTTGAGCGTTCTTTAAGAGTTTTGGATGGAGCTGTTGCTCTTTTCTGTGCAGTTGGTGGTGTTGAGCCTCAAAGTGAAACTGTTTGGCGTCAAGCCGACAAATATGGAGTTCCTCGTATTGCATTCATAAATAAAATGGATCGTGCAGGAGCTGATTTTTTTAATGTAGTAAGTCAAATTAAAGAACGTTTGGGAGCAACACCTGTTCCTTTACAAATTCCAATTGGACAAGAAGACTTGTTTAAGGGAGTAATAGATTTGATTTCAAATAAGGCATTGATGTATGATGAATCTTCTAATGGGACAAAACTATATGAGATTCCAATGCCAGAAGATTTAAAGGAAATAGCATCAAAATACAGAAAAACTCTTATTGAAGGAGTGGCAGAAGAAGATGAGACTCTTTTGATGAAATATATGGAAGATGAAGAGTCTATAACTCCAGAGGAGATGATTTACCACATACGTAAAGCAACTTGTGCAATGAAGATTACACCTGTTTGTGATGCTTGCGATTAAAAACGGAGGAATATGCCTGCCGTTTTTTTCGGCATCCTTCAAAAATAAAGGTATTCAAAATTTAATTGATGCTATTGCTGAATTTCTTCCAAGTCCAATTGATGTTCCTGAGATAATTGGTATTAATCCAAGAACAGAAGAAGAAGAAAAAAGAAAAGTTGATTCAAAGGCTCCGTTTTCAGCATTAGCCTTTAAGATAACAACAGACCCTTATGTTGGAAGAATATGTTTCTTCCGAGTTTATTCTGGTACATTAGAGGCGGGTTCTTACGTGTATAATGCTTCAACAGATAAAAAGGAGCGTATATCGCGTATAATGCAAATGCATGCAAATAAACAAAATCCTCTTGATAAGATAGAGGCTGGAGATATTGGAGCAGCTGTTGGATTTAAGGATATAAAGACAGGAAATACTCTTTGTGATGAAAAGTATCCAATTATTTTGGAATCTATGTCTTTCCCAGAGCCAGTTATATCAATTGCTGTTGAACCTAAGCAACAAGCTGATATTGATAAATTCAATAATGCTTTACTTAAACTTACTGAAGAAGACCCAACTCTTAAAATCAATACAGATGAGGCGTCAGGTCAAACTGTTATGCAGGGTATGGGGGAATTGCACTTAGATATCATTATTGATCGTATGCGAAGAGAGTTTAATGTTGAATGTAATCAAGGTGCTCCTCAAGTAGCATATAAGGAAGCTCTTACTTCTTCCTGTGAGCATAAGGAAGTTTATAAAAAACAAACTGGAGGTAGAGGAAAATTTGCAGATATTCAATTCCGTATTGAGCCAGCAGATGAAGGATTTAAAGGCCTTCAATTTATTAATATCCATAGGCAAACTCCATCAATCTGATGTTAAGGCCTTCAATTTATTAATGAGGTTAAAGGAGGAAATATTCCAAAAGAATTTATACCTTCAATAGAAAAAGGTTTTAAACAAGCAATGATAAATGGAGTTTTGGGAGGATTTCCTCTTGAAAGCATGAAAGTTACTCTAATAGATGGTTCATATCATGCTGTTGACTCCGACGCTTTATCTTTTGAGCTTTGTGCTAAAATAGCATTTAAGGAAGCTGCTAAGAAAGCAAAACCTATATTATTAGAACCAATTATGTCTCTTGAAGTTACAACTCCTGATACATATTTAGGAGCTGTTACAGGGGATTTAAATAGAAGAAGAGCTATATTAGAAAGTATTACTGCAAAAGTAGGAATTCAAGCAGTAAAGGCAAAGGTTCCACTTTCTCAAATGTTTGGATACGTAACTGCACTCAGAACAATTACTTCTGGTAGAGCAAATTCAACAATGGAGTTTTCTCATTACGATGAGGCACCAAAAGATGTTGTTGAATCAGTATTAAGTAAATAGATTGATAAAATAACTAATATAAAAGACAATATAACGTGAGTCAAAGAATTAGAATTAAATTAAAGTCATACGATCATAACTTGGTGGATAAATCTGCTGAGAAAATCGTAAAAACTGTAAAGTTAACTGGTGCAGTTGTAAATGGACCAATTCCACTTCCAACAAATAAGAAAATTTTCACAGTTAATCGTGCAACTTTTGTTAATAAGAAAGCAAGAGAACAATTTGAATTAAGTTCTTACAAAAGATTGTTAGATATTTATAGTACTTCAGCTAAAACAATAGATGCACTAATGAAATTAGAGCTTCCAAGTGGTGTTGAAGTAGAAATCAAAGTTTAACAGAGTTGTCAATTAATTAGATTAAGTAAATGTTAAACATCAGCCTATGCAAGATGCATGCTGATTATTATTAAAAATAATAAATAAACAATGTCAGGTTTAATTGGTAAAAAAATTGGAATGACCAGTATATTTGATGCCTCCGGTAAGCAACAGCCGTGCACAGTTATTGAAGCTGGTCCTTGCGTAGTAACGCAAATTTTGACTCCTGAAAGAGATGGCTATAGCGCTATTCAGTTGTCTTTTGAAGAAATGAAAGAGAAAAGTTGTACAAAACCAATGAAAGGTCATTTTGCAAAATCAAATACTACTCCAAAGAGATATGTTTTTGAGTTTACTCGTTTTGAGGAAGGACAAAGAAAATCATTTGGTGAAATTATTGACTGTTCTTTATTTCATGAAGGAGAATATGTTGATGTGGTTGGTATTTCAAAAGGAAAAGGTTTTCAAGGAGTTGTTAAACGTCATGGATTTAGTGGTGTTGGAGATAAGACTCACGGACAGCACGATAGATTAAGAGCCCCAGGTTCTGTTGGAGCATCATCTTATCCTTCAAGATTATTTAAGGGATTAAGAATGGCAGGAAGAACAGGAGGTAAAAGAGTAAAAGTGCAAAACCTTGAGATTCTAAAAATAATTGAAGAAAAGAATTTAGTATTAGTTAAGGGATCTGTTCCAGGTCCAAAGGGTGCAATTTTAAAACTTGAGAGATGGAGTTAAAAGTTTATAATATTAATGGAAAAGAGACTGGCAGAACAATTTCAGTTAGTGACTCTTTGTTGGGAATAGAACCAAATGATCATGCAATTTGGTTAGATGTAAAGCAATTTTTAGCTAATCAACGTCAAGGTACCCACAAATCAAAAGAACGTTCAGAAGTATCTGGTTCTACAAAAAAACTTAAACGACAAAAAGGAACAGGTGGAGCAAGAGCTGGAGATACAAATAGTCCAACTATTGTTGGAGGAGGTAGAGCTTTTGGACCAAAACCAAGAGATTATTCTTTTAAGTTAAATAAAAAAGTAAAGAGATTAGCTCGTATTTCTGCACTTTCTTATAAAGCAAAAGAAGATAAACTAATTGTTGTTGAGGATTTTAGTTTTGATACTCCTAAGACAAAAAATATGGTAAAAGTAATGAATGATTTGAACTTAGGAGAAAAAAAATCACTATTTATATTGAACAATCAAGATAATTTTGTAATTTTGTCGGCTCGTAATATTAGCAATATTAGCGTAACAGACGCAAAATCAGTTAATACATACGAATTGTTACGTGCAAAAAATGTGATTTTTTCAGAAACAGCAATTAAAGAGTTAGAAAATTTAGTAATTAATTCTTAAAAAAAGACTAATTAACATTAAAGGTAATGGAAATCATAGTAAAGCCTATTATTACAGAGAAAATGACTAAAACGACAGAACGTTTTGCTAATCGTTTTGGGTTCATTGTAAATAATAAAGCAAATAAAATTGAAATTAAAAAGGCAATAGAGACTTTATATAATGTAAAAGTTGATAGAGTTAATACTATTAATTATAAAGGTAAAAATAAATCTCGTTATACAAAAGCTGGATTTATTCAAGGTAAAACACCTGCTTATAAAAAAGCTATCGTAATGTTAGCTGAAGGAGAAACAATAGATTTTTATAGCAATATTTAAGAAGAAAGATAGATGGCTTTAAAGAAATTAAAACCAACAACACCAGGACAACGTTTTAAGGTTGTTAGTACATTTGATGAGATTACTGAGTCAAAACCTGAGAAAAGCTTGGTCTATGGTGTAAAAAAGAGTGGGGGAAGAAACAATCAGGGTAAAATGACCATGCGTTATATTGGAGGTGGTCATAAAAAACTTTATCGTTTAATAGATTTTCGCAGAGAAAAGGATAATATTCCAGCTGTTGTTAAGACAATTGAATATGATCCAAACAGAACTGCTCGTATTGCATTAGTATCTTA
>CAYFWD010000056.1:0-6601 GCA_964346795.1 uncultured Bacteroidaceae bacterium | reverse complement strand
TCAGGGATTAAAGGTGGGTCAGAGTATTATGTAAGGTATTGGAGTTGCCCCAGAAATTGGCAATACATTGTTTTTAAGTGAAATTCCATTTGGTACAATAATTCATAATATTGAATTAAACCCTGGTCAAGGAGCAAAAATGGCACGCAGTGCAGGTTCTTATGCTCAACTTATGTCAAGAGATGGAAAATATGCAATAGTAAAAATGCCTTCAGGAGAAACAAGAATGATTCTTCAAGCATGTAAAGCAACTATTGGAATGGTTTCTAACATTGAACATAACTTGGAAGTTTCCGGAAAAGCAGGTAGATCTCGTTGGTTAGGAAGAAGACCAAGAACTAGAGGTGTTGTAATGAATCCAGTTGACCACCCAATGGGAGGAGGAGAAGGACGTGCAACAGGAGGACAACCTCGTTCAAGAAAAGGTGTTCCTGCAAGAGGATATAAGACTAGAATGCCTAAAAAACATTCAAGTAAGTACATTATTGAAAGACGTAAGAAATAATTTAAATCATAGATAGAAATGAGTCGTTCGTTAAAAAAAGGACCTTATATTCATTATAAGTTAGAAAAAAGAGTTTTAGCAGCACAAGAGCAAAATAAAAAGACAACAATCAAAACTTGGTCAAGAGCATCGATGATTTCTCCAGACTTTGTAGGTCAAACAATAGCTGTGCATAACGGAAATAAGTTTATTCCTGTATACGTTACAGAAAATATGGTAGGACATAAACTAGGAGAGTTTGCTCCAACAAGAATATTCCGTGGACATGCTGGACAGAAGGATAAAGGTAAAAAATAATTAAAAGTTGCATAAACATGGGATCAAGAAAACATAATAGTGCTGAAGCACGTAAAGAAATGAAGAAAACTCTTTATATTGCAAAATTAAATAATAATCCTACTTCTCCAAGAAAGACTAGGTTGATGGCGGATGCTATTAGAGGAATGGAAGTAGACAAAGCATTAGCTGTTTTACAATATAGTCAAAGAGAATCTGCTCCTAAATTGCGCAAATTACTACTTTCTGCTATCGCAAATTGGCAACAAAAAAATGAAGGGAAAAGAATAGAGGATAGTAGTTTGTATGTAAAACAAATCAGTGTTGATGAAGGAAGACAATTAAAACGTCTTCGTACAGCGCCACGAGGCATGGGATATAGAATTAAAAAGCGTTCTAATCATATTACTCTTATTTTAGGAAGTAAAGTAGATGAAAAAAATGCTAAAATAGCTAAACTTGAAGAATAATAATTTGAATAATAGTAAATGATATATTAGGATGGGACAAAAAGCAAATCCAATAGGTAATAGATTAGGAATCATCAGAGGATGGGATTCTAATTGGTATGGTGGAAAGAAATTTGAAGAAAAATTAGTAGAAGACGATAAAATAAGAAAGTATCTTAATGTCCGTCTATCTAAGGCTGGTATTTCAAAAATTTATATTGAAAGAACATTAAAACTTGTTACAGTTACTATTAATACTGCAAGACCTGGTTTAATCATTGGTAAAGCAGGGCAAGAGGTTGATAAACTAAAAGAAGAATTAAAAAAACTTACTAATAAGGATATTCAAATTAATATTTCTGAAGTTAAACGTCCAGAATTAGATGCAGTTTTAGTCGCTGCAACTGTTGCTCGCCAAATAGAAGGACGTGTTTCTTACAGAAAAGCAATTAAAACAGCAATTACATCTACAATGAGAGTTGGGGCAGAAGGAATAAAAGTTTCTGTTTCAGGACGAATTGGTGGAGCAGAAATGGCAAGAAGAGAACATTATAAAGAAGGAAGAACTCCGCTACACACACTAAGGGCTGACATTGATTACGCACATGCAGAAGCTCATACAACTTATGGTCGTATTGGAGTAAAAGTGTGGATTTGTAAAGGTCTTGTATATGGTAAGCGTGAAATAGTTCCTTCAACTGTAGGAGGAAATGTTAGAGAAGGAGGACGTGTAGGAGGTGCAAATCAACGCTCATCTCATCTTAATCAACGTCCAAATAGAAAAAAATAACAGATTATTAATAAGTCAAATATTGTACAATAATGTTACAACCTAAAAAGACAAAGTTTAGAAAACAACAAAAAGGAAGAATAAAAGGTATTGCTTTTCGCGGTCATGAGTTAGCTTTTGGTAGCTTTGGCATAAAATCTTTAGAAACTTCTTTTATTACAGGTAGACAAATTGAAGCAGCTCGTCAAGCAGTAACTCGTTATATGAAACGTGAGGGACAAATATGGATTCGTATTTTTCCAGATAAGCCAATTACTAAAAAACCAAATGAAGTTCGTATGGGTAAAGGTAAAGGAGCTCCAGAATATTTTGTCGCTAGAGTTATGCCTGGAACTATGTTGTTTGAAGCTGAAGGTGTTCCAATTGAAACAGCTAAAGAAGCTATGCGTTTAGCTGCTCAAAAATTGCCAGTTTCTACAAAGTTCGTTGTTAGAAGAGATTACGTTGAAGAAAATTAAATAAAAGGACGATGAAGAACAATGTAATAAAAGAACTCTCTACTTCAGAGTTACAAGAGAGATTAGCTGCTGATAAGATGCAGTTAAATAAGATGAAAATTAATCATGCTGTCACTCCTTTGGAAAATCCAAATAAAATTAAAGAAGCAAGAAAGGATGTAGCACTAATAAAGACAGAGTTAAGAAAAAGAGAATTAGATTCTATTAAATCTGTTGATAATAAATAATACCTAAATTCAATTCAAAATGGAAAGAAAACTAAGAAAGGAAAGAATAGGTCTTGTTATTAGTAATAAAATGGATAAAACTATTCGTGTGTTCGTTGAACGTAAAGTTAAGCATCCTAAATACGAAAAATTCGTAAAGAAAAGTTCCAAGTTTATGGCTCATGACGAGAAAAATGAGTGCAACATAGGTGATGTTGTAAGAATAATGGGAACAAGACCATTAAGTAAAAATAAATGTTGGAGATTAGTTGAAATTATAGAAAGAGCTAAATAAAATGATACAACAAGAATCAAGATTAATTGTTGCTGATAACAGTGGAGCAAAAAGTGTATTGTGCATTAGAGTACTTGGTGGTACAAAAAGAAGATATGCTTCTATTGGTGATAAAATAGTTGTTACAGTTAAGGATGCAATTCCTTCAGGTAATGTGAAAAAAGGAATAGTTTCTAAGGCAGTTGTAGTAAGAACAAAAAAAGAAATAAGACGTCAAGATGGTTCTTATATTCGTTTTGATGACAATGCATGTGTTTTATTAACTGCTAATGATGAATTAAGAGGAACACGTATTTTTGGACCTGTGGCAAGAGAATTGCGTGAAAAACAATTTATGAAAATAGTTTCATTAGCTCCAGAAGTATTATAAAAGCAAAAATATATAGACATGAAATTGCATATTAAAAAAGGTGATATTGTAAAGGTTATTGCAGGTGACTCAAAGGGGAGCACTGGGAGAGTTCTTGTTGTTTATCCTCAAAAATGTCGAGCAATAGTTGAGGGAGTTAACAAGGTAAAAAAGCACTCTAAACCTACTTCTAAAAATACACAAGGAGGAATTATTGAAAAAGAAGCATCAATCCATATTTCTAATTTAGCTGTTGTGGATTCAAAGGGAAATGCAACAAGAGTAGGAAGAAGATTAGATGAAAAAACTAATAAATTAGTTCGTTATTCAAAAAAATCAGGGGAGGTGATTAAATAATTATGTCATATACACCAAGATTAAAGCAGAAATACAAAGAAGAAGTAGTTTCTGCACTAATAAAAGAGTATAATTATAAAACTGTGATGCAGGTTCCAAAGTTGATAAAGATTTCTTTAAATCAAGGATTGGGAAAGACTGCTATAACAGATAAAAAAGTTATTGATCAAGGAGTTGAAGAAATGACCAAAATAGCTGGTCAAAAGGCTGTTCCTACTAAATCAAGAAAGGATATTTCTAATTTTAAATTAAGAAAGGGAATGCCAATTGGAGTTAGAGTAACTTTAAGAGGGGATAAAATGTATGAATTTTTAGATAGGTTAATTTCAGCATCAATCCCTCGTATAAGAGATTTTAGAGGAATTAATGATAAAGGATTTGATGGAAGAGGTAATTATACTTTTGGAGTTACAGAGCAAATAATTTTTCCTGAAATAGATATTGATAAAATAAATCATATTCAAGGAATGGATATTACTTTTGTAACTTCTGCAAAAACAGACAAAGAAGCATTATCTTTATTAAAAGCTTTTGGCTTCCCATTTAAAAACCAAAATAGTTAATTAGAAAATGGCAAAAGAATCAATTAAAGCTAGAGAGCGTAAAAGAGAAAAAATGGTTGCTAAATATGCAGCAAAGAGAGCTGCATTATTGGAAGCAGGAGATTATGAAGGACTACAAAGATTACCAAAAAATGCTTCTCCTGTTAGACTTCATAACAGATGTAAACTAACTGGTCGCCCTAAAGGATATATGAGACAATTTGGTATTTCTCGTATTAATTTTAGAGAAATGGCTTTGGCAGGATTAATACCTGGAGTAAAAAAGGCAAGTTGGTAAAAATAAATCAAGGTATAATATAAAAATAATTATAGAGATGTTAACAGATCCAATTGCAGATTATTTGACTCGCATAAGAAATGCATCCTTAGCAAAGCATAGAGTTGTTGAAATTCCTGCTTCTAAGATGAAAAAAGAGATTACAAAAATTCTTTTTGATAAGGGGTATATTTTAAACTATAAATTTGAAGATGATGTATTTCCTAAGCAAATTAAAATAGCGTTAAAATATCATCCTGTAACTAAAGAATCAGCAATGTCTAAACTCACAAGAGTTAGTAGCCCAGGTTTGAGAAAATATGTTGGTGCAGAAGAACTACCTCGCGTATTAAATGGTTTAGGAATAGCAATCATTTCAACCTCTAAGGGTTTAATGACAGATAAAGAAGCAAGAGCTTTAAATGTTGGAGGTGAAGTAATCTGTTATATTAGTTAATAAATAAATAAAAGGAGATATATAAATGTCAAGAATAGGTAAACTACCAATAAGCCTTCCAAAGGGAGTAGAAGTATCAGTGAATGATAACAATGTTGTTACTGTAAAAGGATCCCTTGGGACATTAACTCAAAATGTAGATCCTTGCATAAAATTAAAGATTGAAGACGGAACTTTAACTTTAGAAAGAGAATCAGATCAAAAGAGACATAAAGCAATGCATGGGCTTTATAGGTCTTTGATAAGCAATATGGTTAAAGGAGTTTCTGAAGGATTTAAGGTTGTACAAGAAGTTATAGGGGTTGGATATAAAGCGCAAGCTAATGGTCAAGTTTTGGAATTGGCTTTAGGTTATTCGCATAACATATTTTTTGAACTACCTAAAGAAATAAAAGTAGAAACAATAACTGAAAAAGGGAAAAACCCATTAATCATAATGACAAGTTATGATAAACAGCTTTTAGGTCAAGTTGCAGCAAAGATTCGTTCATTGCGTAAACCAGAACCATATAAAGGAAAGGGAATTCGCTTCCAAGGTGAAGTTGTTCGTAGAAAAGCTGGTAAAGCGGCTGCTAAGTAATTTCGTAAATAATATATAATCTGAGAAAAGGGATGGCAAGTAATAAAGAAATAAGAAGAATTAAATTGAAAATGAGGATTCGCAAAAAGATTAGCGGAACAAAAACAAGACCTCGTTTGACAGTTTTTAGAAGCAATAAAGAAATATATGCTCAATTAATAGATGATATTAATGGTAATACTTTAGCTTCTGCTTCATCAATAGAAAAGACTTTCTCAAAAGAAGGAACAAAAACTGATGTTGCACAATCTGTGGGTAAGTTAATAGCAGAAAGAGCTTTGTCTGTAGGTATTGATTCTGTGGTATTTGATAGGAATGGATACTTGTATCATGGAAGAGTAAAATCATTAGCTGATTCAGCCCGTCAAAACGGTTTAAAATTCTAAATAAAAGTATGGCAGATTTAAATATAAAAAGAGTAAAATCAAGCGAAATTGAATTTAAAGATCGTCTTGTAAGTATTAATAGAGTTACAAAGGTAACCAAGGGAGGAAGAACTTTTAGTTTTTCTGCAATTGTTGTAGTATGGCTTAGGTAAAGCAAAGGAAGTTACTGCTGCTATAGCAAAAGGAGTTGATGACGCTAAGAAAAATCTTATAAAAGTTCCTATATTAAAAGGTACTTTACCTCATGAGCAAACAGGAAAGTATAGTGGAGCAAGAGTTTTTATTAAACCAGCTGCACCAGGAACAGGAGTTATTGCAGGAGGAGCTATGCGTGCAGTATTGGAAAGCGTTGGAGTTAAAGACGTGTTAGCAAAATCTAAGGGTTCTTCAAATCCACATAGTGTTGTAAAAGCAACAATTAATGCACTTATCCAATTAAAAGATCCTTATACAATTGCAAAATTGAGGGGGATAGAATTGGATAGAGTTTTTAACGGTTAATAATTTTTATAAAATGAAAGTAAGAGTTACTCAAATTAAAAGTGGAATAGGTAGAACGCTACGTCAAAAACAAACCTTGGAATCTTTAGGATTAAGAAAGATTAACCAAGTAAACGAGCATGAATTGACACCTCAATTACAAGGAATGATTGATAAGGTAAGTCATTTAGTAA